>DAIUET010000021.1:0-16816 GCA_036845045.1 Gemmatimonadaceae bacterium
CCCAGGGGTTCGTGCAGGCGCAGGACCGGCTGTGGCAGATGGATATGTATCGCCGCACCTGGAGCGGGGAGCTCGCGGAAATACTCGGCCCCTCGTACGTCGCGCACGATCGCCTCGCACGCCTGCTCAAGTATCGTGGACCATGGGATGATCGGGAGTGGACCAGCTATCATCCCGATGGAAAGCGCATCTTCGAGGCGTTCGCGAAGGGAGTGAACGCGTTCATCGACCAGGCGGGCGACAACCTCCCCGTGGAGTTCCGGCTCACTGGGCTCAAGCCGGGACGGTGGACGGCGGAGACGTCGCTGCTCAGGACGCAGACCGCGATGCCAATTGCCGATGCGCGGGCTGAACTCAACCTGGCGAGAAGCGTGGCTGCGAACGGCGTAGCCGAAGCGAACCGCCGCGCAAACCCGAGTCCCTGGCGTGAGCTCGTTGTCCCGACTGGGCTCGATCCGGCTTCCATCCCCGCAGAGGCCGAGCGCGCCCTGGCCGATCTGCGGACCGGCGTGCCGCGTCCACCGCTCCTCGAGCAATACGGACGATGGAGCGGCGCGCTCCACAACGAGAACCGGGGCGCGCAGGAGAACTCGCCAGGCAGCAACAACTGGGCGATCAGCGGGAAGCTGACCGCCAGCGGCCGGGTCATCGTGGCGAACGACCCGCACCGCAACGTCGCCAATCCCTCCATCCGCTACATCGTTCACCTCAACGCGCCCGGTTGGGACGTCATCGGAGCCACCGAACCGCCATTACCGGGCGTCGCCATCGGACACAACGGACGGATCGGCTGGGGACTGACCATCGTCGGCACCGACCAGTCCGACGTCTACATCGAGGAGGTCAACCCGGTCGACGCGCGTCAGGTAAGGTTCCGAGACACGTGGGAGACGATGCGCGTCGTGCGTGATACGATTCGCGTGAAGGACGGCGCGCCGGTGATCGTGGAGCACAAGTTCACCAGGCATGGCCCGGTCTTTTACGAGGACGGCGCGCGCCACCGCGCGTACGCCATCCGCTCGACCATGCACCTGCCAGGTAGCGCCGGGTACCTGAGCGCGCTGCGTTATCACGCGCTGGACGATTGCCGGCAATTCCTCCACGCGCTGGCGTATTACCTCGCGCCGACCGAAAACATGGTTTGCGGAGACGCGAGCGGGAACATCGCGTGGCAGGCCTCGGCAGCTTCACCTCGCCGGCCCAACTGGCACGGTCGCCTGCCGGTGTCCGGCGCCGGCGCGTACGAGTGGGATGGACTTCGGACCGACCTTCCACGCGAGCTGAACCCCGAACGCGGCTGGATCGCAACCGCAAACCACGACATCCATCCGCCGCAGTACGATCCGCCACTCTTCTTCAAGAACGGGCCGTCGCGCGGCCGGTACGATCGGCTGGTGGAAGTGCTTGGCGCGAAGGCGACGTTCACGATGGCTGACATGACCGCGCTGCAGCACGACGCGTTGAACCGGTCGGCGCTGCAGGACCTGCCGCTGTTCCGCGGCTGGACTGCCGACACACCGGACGCCGAAACCATCAGGCGGGTGATCGCGAGCTGGAACGGCGTACAGTCCCGCGAGAGCGCGGGCGCCGCGGCCTGGCGCTTCGTATCGCGCGCCATCCCGGCTGAGGCACGTCGCGACGGGATCACCCCCGGCGCACGCCGGGCACTGCTCGAGCGTGCTCTGGTCGCCGGCGGCCGAGCGCTGCGCGATTCGTTAGGCTCCGATTCCTCCGGGTGGCGCTGGGGGCGATTGCATCGGAGCGAGCTGCCGCATTCGCTGGTGCGCGCGTACGACATTCCGGCGATCGAACGGCCGGGCGGTCCCCCGACGGTGGCGGCCACCGGCGCAACGTACCGGCAGGTGATCGATTTCTCGAACCTCGACGGGTCACTGGCCACGAACGTGCCGGGCCAGTCGGGACAGCCGGGAAGCCCGTTCTATGCGAACCTGGCCGAGTCGTTTGGCCGGGGTGAGTATTTCCCGCTGTCGTTCAGCAGGGCGGCGGTGGAACGCAACGCCGCTCACACGCTGGTGCTCGTGCCACGCTAGCGATTCATGACAAACCCTCTTCACGGGCCGTGGACGTATATGGTGGCCATGTGATGCCAACCATGGGTTCGTCGAACTCCTGAACCAGATACGCCGGATCGGACCGGATCAAACGGTCCGCGGCATCGGTCTCTTCCGATGAATCCGAATCCTGACGTCGACGAATCTGGGTGGAACGAGACATCGCATCGGTGTGCCTGGACGGCCCTCGCCCGTGGACCCGTATGCGCGCGCCCCAATGCCAGACCGTTGTTGCGCGTGCCAGTGCGCGTGAAGTCGCCCCTGACCCAAGGGTTTGCGACAGCGGGAGCGGCACGTCCCCGCCGGAGTTTTCCTCGCACGAGATCGGCCGGGTTGTGCTATCCCGTGAACGAGGTGCCGTTTTGCGGCCGGCCCTCGACGCGACCCGCACGGCACAGCTGCTCGACATCATGCTGCGGTGCGAGACCGGAGCGGTCCGCCTCAAGGGCCTCCTCCCCCCGGGCGTGCCGGTGGGGCACAAGACCGGGTCGTTAGGCATCGGCGTGGCCAACGATGTCGGGATCATCGACTTGCCGGACGGCGCCGGCCATGTCGTCGTGGCGGTGTTCGTGAAGGAATCCACGCGCGACGTGGCGGCCCAGGAGCGGACGATCGCCCAGATCGCGCGGGTCGCCTACGACTACTTCACGTTCAACCCCGGTTCGGCGACGCGCTGATCGGCCTCGGGCGTCACGTTCAGGAACCCGGGCAAGCGAGCGACGGCTGCGGAGCGGCAGGAATGACCGCCTTCGGACGATCGGGTGCGGCCTTGTGGGTCCCGGGAAAGACTGGGACACGGAAGACACGGAGGTGACGGTGCCTGGCGCGATGCGTCGGCAAACCTCCGTGACCTCCATGCTAAAGTGGTGTTACGGGATCACGACTGCTGTCGGAAGCGGCTGAAGTGGCACTGGCCAACGGTTTGCAGAGCCCTCGCGTGGGTATATAGCCACGGAAGTGGATTGGCTGCGCATCCGGGGGTCGCGTCGGACGGACGGTCCATCCCACCCCCTTTGCAGCTACCCCTCAGTCAGCTATGTATTGGGCGACCTCCGCAAGGACGCCCCGTGGCCGGCTCGGACCTCTTCACCGGATCGCTCGACCTGCTCCTGCTCAAGGCACTCAGCTGGGGCCCGATGCACGGGTACGCAGTTGCCCGCTGGATCCGCGTCTCCACGAGGGAGGGGCTGACCGTACGGGAAGGCGCGCTCTATCCGGCGTTGCATCGCCTTCAAGCGAAAGGCTTCCTCGCCGAGGAGTGGGGGCTCACTGACACCAATCGCGAGGCAAAGTTCTACCGCCTGACACCCGCCGGGCGAAAGCAGCTCACCGCCGAGCTGGCGAGATGGCGGGATTTCTCGCGAATCATGAACACCGCGCTGGCCACATCGCGAGGCGGAGAGTGACGATGCGCCGCGTTGTCCGGATTGAGTCGCGCGGCCGAAGCAAGAAGGACGTCGAGCGCGAGATCGCGCTTCACCTCGAGCTGCGTGCCAGGGAATTCGAGGCCGATGGCATGTCACCAGAGGCGGCTCGCGCGGCCGCGCTCGAAGCGTTCGGGGATCGCATGGAAATCGAGTCCGAGGTGACGGAGATTCACGAGCGAGCTGTCCAGCGCCAACGCTCCCGGGAATGGATGGGAGAGCTGAAGCAGGATCTGCGCATTGGTTTCCGCATGCTCCGCCGGTCGCCGGCGTTCGCGATTGTCGCGGTGCTGACGCTCGCCATCGGCATCGGCGCCAACACGGCGATCTTCAGCGTCGTCCGGTCGGTGCTGCTTCGTCCGTTGCCTTATCCCAATCCGGAGCAGCTCGTCCAGGTGTGGACCGACCATCGCGCGCTCGGCCGCCCGGAACCGGAGTGGCTGGCGCCGCCGGACTTCATCGACCTTCGCGACGGGAACAGGACCTTCTCGGCGATGACTTCCTACGGGGGCTGGGGTCCAGACTTGACCGGGTCCGGCGACCCCGAATCGCTCACTGGCATGGCGGTCGGCGGCAACTTCTTCTCGTTGTTAGGCGCCACGCCGACGCTGGGACGACTCATCATGCCGGCTGATGACGACGAGGCCGCGCCCCCGGTCGTCGTGCTCAGCCATGCGCTCTGGACGCGTCGATTCGCTTCCGATTCGTCGGTCCTCGGACGGACGATCACCCTCAGCGGCAATCCGTGGACGGTCGCCGGTGTTCTGTCTCCGGGATTCCGCGCCCCCCTCCAGGCGTTCACCCCGGAGATCTTTCGCGCTTTACGGCGGCCGTCCAACAGCACGTGCGGCCGCGGATGCGTCACGATGCAAGCCATTGGCCGCATGAAACCCGGCGTCAGCGTCAGCGCCGCACAGGCAGACCTCGACGTCATCCACGCCAGGCTGGCGCAGGAATTTCCCCAGACGAACGCAAAAGTTGGCTCCTGGCTGGTGCCGCTTCACGAGCAACTCACCGGGCCGTCACGCCCGGCGATCGTGACGCTGAGCATTGCAGTGGGACTCGTGCTGTTGATCGGATGCGTGAACCTCGCGAATCTCCTGCTCGGTCGCGCGGCGACTCGCGCCCCTGAGATCGGCCTGCGGGCAGCGCTAGGTGCTCGCCGCGGCCGGCTGGTTCGCCAGCTGCTCACGGAAAGCGCGCTGCTCGCGACCGTCGGCGGTGCCGTCGGCGTCGCCCTCGGCATCGCTGGAAGCCGGGTGCTGGCCACGCTGGTGCCGGAGGACGTTCGCCGCGTCCAGGATATCGGCGTCGACTTCACCGTGCTGCTGTTCGCCCTGAGCCTCACGGTCCTTTCGGCTGCGCTCTTCGGAGTTTTTCCGGCGCTCCAATCGGTGCGCTCGGCGCTGGCGCACGCGGTGCGCAGCGGCCGCGAGGGAGCGAGCCGATCGACGTCGAATGCACGCCGCGCGCTCGTTGTCATCCAACTGGCGATGGCCGTCATGCTGCTCGTCGGCGCCGGACTGCTCATGCGGAGCTTCGCGAACATGCAGCGTGTCGACCTCGGCTACCGTGCAACCGGGGTCGCGCTCACGGGAGTGGCATTCCCGGCAGCCCGATATCAGAACGCGGACGCCATCGCAGTGGGGATGGAGAACCTGCTGGCGCGTCTCCGACAGAACCCGGCGATTCGGAGCGCCGAGATCACCGATCTGCCGGTGCTCTCGATCGGCGGTGACCAGGATATCGCGCCGATTCCGGTCGGCGAGCCCGCCAATCCGAATCTCCCGCCGTCGCTGTGGATCCGCTCGGTCACGCCGGGCTACCTGCAATCAATGCACATGCGACTCATCGCCGGGCGCCAGTTCACGGCCGCGGACCGCCAGGGAACTGACCTGGTGGGAATCCTCAATGAGTACGCGGCCGAGCGGTATTTCCCCGGTAAGGACGCCATTGGCCGGCAGCTTCTTCGCGGTTCGGCGCCTAACGCCCCGCGGGTCACGATCGTCGGCATCGTAGCGACCGGACGCGCCGACGGGGCGAACGCGCCCTTCAAGCCCGAGATTTTCGTTCCCATCGCGCAGCGTCCGGCGCGGGGCGTGTCGGTCGTGATCGAGCCGTCACGAGACCTGGCCGCCGCAACGCGCGCGTTTGCTCAGTCACTGCGAGAGGTCGATCCGCTCATCCCGGTCTCGGCGATGCAGCCGATCGAGGAGCGCATCGGAAGCTCGGTCGCGCTGCCGCGCCTGTATGCCACACTCGTCGGCATCTTCGCCGGCGCGGCCCTTTTCCTGGCCGCACTCGGCGTGTACGGCGTCATGGCGTATTCGGTCACGCAGCGTCAGCGCGAGATCGGCGTTCGGCTGGCGCTTGGCGCGGCGCCGAGCGGAATCCAGCGGATGATTTTCCTCCAGGGGGGAAGGCTGGCCGCGATCGGGCTACTGGTGGGCCTGACGCTGTCGATGATGCTCGGGCAGTTCCTTTCGAAGATGCTCTTCGGCGTCACACCATTCGACGTGCCGACGCTCGTTATGGTCCCGACGGTCCTGGGAGTGGCGACAGTACTAGCCTCGTGGCTACCGGCAAGGCGGGCCATGCGGCTGGACCCGGTGGCGGTGATTCGGCAGGACTGACGTCGTCGGACGACGTGAGTGGTCGCGTCGTGCCACGAGCCGGGAAGTGCCTCGCTTTTGGCGCCTCGCGGCTTCTCGTCTACGGACGTCCCAGGGGCGGCTTGAGCGTCACCTGGGAGAATTGCGCCAGCCCCGGGATGGGTAGAATCGTGCCGTCCGCCACGTTCACGAAGCGTGCAAATGCGGTGAAGATCCACATTCCGTCGGCCGTCCATTGTGGCGGTTGCCATTCCCAGAAGGATCCTGGGGCAAGCGTCCTCACGTTGTTGCCATCGGCGTTCATCAGCTTGAGGTCATTTCCTCCGGCGCCGTAAAACGCGATGGTCTGACCGTCAGGTGAGTAGCTCGGTGCAATGCCGACCACGCCGGTCTGCGTTTGTTCCAGCGTGACGAGATTTGCCACTATGATCCTGTTATCAACATCGAACGCGATGTGGACGCCGTCAGGAGAAGCGTCGACACGAAGTGGAGGAAAGTTGCCGGCAGTGGTGACCGCCGCACGTTGGCTTCCGTCCGGCTTCATACGCCAGATCACCATCCGGTTGGGAAAGACGTCGGTGCCCGAGAAGTAGATCCACTGCCCATCGGGCGAGTATCGGCCGAGCGAGGCGGTGATCATCTGGTGGTTGGCACCAATTGTCGTGAGCCTGACTCCATTAGTGTCGACGACTGACAACCTGCCTCCATTGAGACTGTTCCCCTCAAAGAAGACGATCGCTGATCCATCCGGCGCCCAACGGGGAGAAATGTTTCCGTCGGTTATCGGAAGGATATTCCTGATCGCGGTAGCATTCGTTGTTGACAGCCGGAGCGCTGTGCCGGCGTTCAACGTGACTCTTGCAAATGGGAGAACGCTGGCGCGAGCCGTGTCTCGAATCGTGCCGAATTGTGCTTCGATCATGCAGCGACCCATTTGGGTACCCTTGAGCTGACTACCCGTTAGGCCGCACACCGTAGTGGTGAGATTGATCAGCGCCGGTATCTCGTTGCGCGGATTGTTGGCACGATCGGCAACCCGTGCCGTGAGCGCGTACGACGAGTCGAGGAGTAGAACTGAATCACGAACGGAGTACCTGATACGAAAGGGGGCACCGGGGAGCACCGCTATCACTAACGTGTCGGTAATGCCGATCTCGGGGACAGACACCTGGAGCATCGCGTCGCCCGCCAACGGCCCCATGGTGAGCAGGACACCCGCTCGTCCCTCGCTGTCTGTCGTGTCAGTCGCGCTGGTGGCGAAGCTGGGAGGGGGAAGCTGACCGAGGAAGATAACGGGATTCGGTTGCTGCGCATTCGGGAAGAGCGCGGTAAATCGAACCGCCAGGCCGGTGGCAAGCCTGCCGTCTGCGTCTCGAGCTTCGACGATGAGCGCCTGAAGCGGTCGCGCGAAAATCGTGTCCGACTCACCGCCTGCGACAACGCGAAGTACCGCCGCGCGGGGATCCGGGGCCGCCGGCTCGACACTGCACGACGTCGCGACCAGGAGCGCGGCGAACACGCAGGCGGTGCGTCGAGGCGCTACGCGCATCGTGACCCGCTTGCGCCGTGACAAAGCGTTTGGTGAGACGTCATCCTGCACTCTGGACGCGGCAACCGGCACCGTGTAACTCGCCGGTCTCTCGCTGGTCCGTCGTCACAACTCAGACCCAGCGGTGAGTCGGCATGCCAGTGCGGACAGCGACGCGCTCAAAGACTCTGCGAGGAGGCGGCATCGGCACGCGCCTTCGCTATCAACCTCTCCATCTCGGCCTGCAGTTCCCCGGTATCGAGCGCCACAGCGACATCCGATCCCGTGATCAGTTCCATCCCCGTCAGGCGCTCACCAAGGACATCGCGAATGTAGATCTGGAGCACCTGCCGCGGGAACAACCGCTGTATCGCGCGATACACCTCCGGGTCCTTCTCGCCCGAGTCGCCGACCAGGATGAACCTCCGGCGCGGCAGGTGGATCATGAGATTCGTGATTTGCCTGACCTTCTGCTCCAGGGTCGCGAGATCGCCCCCCAGCGCAAAGGCCATGATGTCCCTGAGCGCACCGCGATCGAACAGGTTCTTGCGCAGGTTCTTCATGTGCACGGTACCGGCGGGGAACCGCTCCTGCTCGAAGAGGAAGCGAGTGAGTGGGTGGTAGAGTTGCCACGGACTGCCTGACACGTAATGGAAACACGTATCCGCAGCGTCCGGTGAGGAGACAAGGTTCAGGTAGCGCTCGCGCATCCCTTCCGCCGCCTTGAACTTCTTCAGGAAGGTGTTCCGGAGCACCGTCTTCTTTCCCGCAGGCACCTGAGTGACCTTGATCGTGTCGTCAATATCGGACACGACCGATAGCCCTTCAGGCTCGAGGAACCTGATCCTGCCCTTGCCACTGCCGTGGCCATCGCCCGTCCGCGCGTCGATCTCCAGCCACCGGCTCTCGCGCGACTGACGCGCATAACATTCACCGACAAGTTGGTCCGGGACGCGGATGATCTCTTCGACCACTCCGTTCTCCGTCGTGCGTTCCTTGAACTGGAAGATGGTCCTGGCAGCATCTTCCGCGAAGGAGAACCTCACCACCTCATCGCTCTTATCGTCCGCGATGAAGTTGGCCAGACAGGCGAGGAGCTGTGCCCTCTCGTCGGGATCGAGCGGACGCTCCAGATCCCTTTCGAAATGGCCGATCGCCCACGACGCTATGGTGTTTTCGACAAAGGGCGTGTCGCGATTGTCATGCACCCAGGCGCGCATCGGGACTGACCACACGGACGCCTCGGAAGGGTCCCGGTATCCGTACGAGTCGTAGACGGTAACCTCCTTCCCGAGAATATGCGCTTTCAGGCGGTCGAAGATCGCCCTGAGGACTTGTGTTCTGCCCATGAGTGAGGGAGAAGAGTGCTGGAATTACAAACTCTCGTTAGGGCGTGAGACCTTCAGCACCCATAGCGGCTTCGGCAACACGCGAATGATAAGTGGCGACATCATCCATTCCACCTCACCATCGAACGCGACCTTGACCCTGCGCCGGCCTAACGTGAGCGTGGGCTCGACCACGAGCTTCTGGCAGACGAAGTGCTCGACACCGCCGGCGCCGCCGAGCTTGCCCATGGCACCTCGCAGAACGAGCTTCACCATGGCGACTGTGCCAATGGGTTTCAGGATCACGGCGGTGATGGTACCGTCGGCAACGCTACCCTCGGCCTGCGCGTCCGGGTCACCCAGGCCGAGCTTCTCGAGCTGCAGCCGGTTGTTGCCGACGAAAAGGGTGAGTGTGCGCACCTGGCGTACCTTCCCATCCCATTCGATCGAAAGTCTGAGAGAGTCCTGCGCGCGCAGGAGTGTGGCCACGCCCGCCCCGAGCGCCACCAGGCGGCTACGACCGAAGCGCGCCTCCCAACGTTCGCGGTCCTGCAACAGGTCCGGGTAGAGACCCAGGCTGGCGTTGACGAGGAAGAGCCGCTCGTTGATGGCCGATACCTGAACCGGCTCAGGACGCGCGTCGAGCAGCAAGCGCAGCGCCTCGCCGGTCTCGGTGGGTACGCCGTGTTCGCGCGCGAAGTAGTTGAATGTGCCCTCCGGAATCACGCCCATCATGCAGCCGACAGCGTGCGCGGCCTGTGCCACAGTATTGATCGTGCCGTCGCCGCCTACCGCGACGACCGCCGAGCCGTCAGCCAGGGCCTTCGCCGCGCCTTCTCGAGCCACTCGGGCGAGCTCACCCGGTGCGGCGAAGCGTACGATGCCGGTGCGACCGGCTACGCTCAGACCCGACTCGATCGCATCGCGCATGGCGTCGGCGTCGGAGCTGCCGGCCTTGCCGTTGACCACGAACTGCAGCGCGGCCGCGGCGTTGAAGGGAGGACGCTCCGCGACGCTCAGAGCAAATCCTGAGGCACCTTGCCACCATTTGCAGCGAGTGTCTGCATGACCTGTTTGTGCAACCAGATGTTCATCGTGGCTGTGTCATCGGTGCTCCCTGTGCACCCCAGTTCCTTCGCCAGCTCACGCCGCTCGGCGAGACGGTTGGGGATGTCGGGCAACGACATGAGTTCGACGATGGAGACGCGCCAGTTGCTCTTGTGCCCGCTCCTGCGCTCGCGTTCAGTCATGTGTTCGCCTTGTAACGGGTGACAGCGGTAGCGTCGCTACGTATGACACCGGTGCTGCGGCGGTGTGCGCACGTATCCCGTTCCTTGAACTGTCGACCTCGTTACATGAGCACGTCTCCGCGCGTGCGCTTCTTAGCGCGCACGTTAACGGCCTGCAAAAAGAGCGGCCGGATTCGGCCGCTCTTTCTTCTGGCAGTAACGCTGCTGTCTCTACGAGATGATCTTCAACTTCTGCCGCACCTTCTCCATGTACTTCTCGAAGAAGTGCTTCTGAATGTCGTTCATGTCGAGCTCGCGTCCCTGGATATACGCCTGCAGGATGTCGCTCCTCGTGTCGATCGGCGTACCCGTCGTTATCAGAAACGTGGCTTGCTTGCCGGGTTCGAGTGAGCCGAGCCGGTCGGCCAATCCCATGAATTCCGCGGCGTTGATGGTGACCGCCTTGATCGCTTCCTCCTCCGGCAGGCCGAACGCGACAGCGACGCCGGCCTCGTAAGGCAGCCGATCCGTGTAGAGCGAACCCGAGCCGCCGGAGATGGCGAACTTGACGCCCGCCTTGTGCAGTTGCGCGGCTCTGCTGTACGCGGCGTCGTAGCCCTCGTGGTCACGATTCGGAGCGTCCATGGTCGACGTGAGGATGACCGGGATGTTCTCGGCACGCAGCCGGGCGGCCACATGGATGGCGTCGTCCCCGCCGCGGATGATGAGCCGCAGGTTTTCCTGTTTCGCCCAGGTGATGGCGTCATTGATCTGCGACGTCCCGCTCGCGGATACGACGACCGGAATCTTCCGGTCCAGTGCCGGGATCATCGCCATGTACCGCGCATCGGTGCGAACCTGTTCGCCCGCGGCCACCGCATCACGATAGGCTCGCGCCTCGGCGAAGTAGTTCTTCAGCTGCTGCACGCGCTCTTCGTACGTCACGCGATTGCCGCCTTCCGGCCCGCCACCGCCGCCACGGCCGCCACGGCCGCCTCGGCCCTGGCTGGGGTTCGGCCAATTCACGTTGAGTGCCGCTGCCGACTCGAGCGACATCTCCTCCCAGCTCCATCCCTCGAGCGCCATCGCCGAGGACATGCCGGAGATGAGTCCGCCCCCCGGTGTCGTCAGGGTGGTGAGGACGCCCTGCGAACGCGAAGTACCGATGTGGCGGCTCTCCGCATTCACCGCGACGTCCGTGCGAACGTTCGGGTTGAAGTCACCGACCTCGTTCACGTCGTTCGACATGTCGACCGCGCCGATTTCGGAAATGCCGACCGTCGAATACGCGTCGATCAGACCAGGATAGATATGCTTGCCTGTTACATCGACGATCTTGGTTCCGGCCGGGATGGCGATGTTGGCGCCCACCGCCGTGATCTTTCCGGCCTCGAAGATGATCGTACCATTCGCGATGACCCCCTGCGTCACCGTGTGGATCGTCGCCCCGCGCAGCGCGATGCGCTCGCTCTGCGGAGGGACCGTCATGCGCACCTGCGCCGAAAGCGCGAGGGGTTGGCTCGCGGTCATGTAGATCGCAACGGCGGCGAGCAGCCGGCTGAAACGCAGCGTTGTGAGACTCGTCATGGCCCTCTGTTGGTTGGCGTGCATGGTCAGTTCCTCCCGCTTGTCGCGGCTCGTTGCTGGCTCCCCGATGCGGCAAGGACCGCCTGTATCAGTTGCCTGCGCTCCTTGTCGACCTCCGCGCGGCGAGCCGTGTCTTCTTCCAGCGAGAAGTAGCGCCGGCCGTCAACCCACGTCTGCTCCGCCTTGGTGAACTGCGAGAGCGGGTTTCCGCTCCACACTACGAAGTCGGCATCCTTGCCCGCTTCGAGCGATCCCACACGATCCTGGATCGCCAGCACCTTGGCCGCGTTGAGGGTGACCGTGGTGAGCGCCTGTTCCTCGGTCAGACCGGTGCGCAGCAGCTTGCCTGCTTCCCAGTTCATGCGGCTGGCGATCTGCGCGTTGTCCGAGTGGAGCGACACGGTCACGCCCGCCTCCATCAGGACGCGCACGTTGTACTTCGTCGCGTCGTACGCTTCCATCTTGAACGCGCCCCAGTCGCTCCAGACCGCGGCGGCCACACCGGAAGCCGCCAGCTCGGAGGCGATCTTGTACGCTTCCACTCCGTGCTGAATCGTCTGGACCTTGAAGCCGAACTCCTCCGCCAGGCGAATGAGGGCGAGGTATTCGTCGGCGCGATAACCGTGTGACGAGTTCAGCAGCTTCTGGTCGAGGATGTCGAGAATCGCATCCATGCGCAGATCGCGGCGCGGCGGCAGACCCTTCTTCGACTTCTCCCATTCCTGCCACTCACGCCGGTAATCGCGCGCCGCCAGGAAATGGTCGCGGATGATTTCCTGCGTGCCCATGCGCGACCTGGGGTAACGCCCTTCGTAGCAGCAGCGCTTGGGGTTCTCGCCTAACGCGAACTTCACGGTGCGCGTCCCGCCTTCCAGCTTCAGGGCCTCGGGCAGGCTGCCCCATCGCATCTTGACGATCACGTTCTCGCCGCCGATCGGGTTGGCGGAGCCGTGCTTGATCATCGCCGTAGTCAGACCGCCAGCGAGCTGCCGGTACATATCGATGTTGTTGTGTGTGATGACGTCGCCCATGTAGACCTCGGGGACGATCGTGGCACCGGTCTCATTCACATCGCTGACGCCGGAGTGGATATGCGGATCGATCAGGCCGGGTGTCACGTGTTTCCCCGTACCATCGATCACGATGGCTCCGGCCGGCGCGCGCAGACCCTTGCCCACCTCGGCAATCTTGCCCGCGCGGATCAGCACATCGGAACCTTCGATGCGACCCTGCGGCCCCTGCGTCCAGACCGTCGCGTTTCGAACGAAAACTGCTGCGGGTTGTTGCGGCGGCGCTGTCACGCCGTAGTCCATCATCGGCCGGATGAACGGCAGATCGAGCCTGGGCACGTTGACGGCTGTCGTGCCGACCGAGTCTCCCTGGAACGGAGCGGTGCGCGTGCCGCGGAATGATGGGCTCGATCCGTTCGGGAGTGACGTCCAACCGAAGAACTGGTCGCCCGTCACCGAACCCGCCAGCAAGGCTCTGCCCTCGTAACCCAGCTTCTCGCCGTTGAAGCGCACCTCGAGCCTGCCCGTTTCGGCAATGACCGTGGCGGACTCCAGGTCGATCCTCGCGCCCTGGGCGTTGTCTCGGCCAGGCGCCACATCGAGAAAACCGCGCAGCCGATTGAGCGTGCCCTCGAGCACGAGTTTGGCCTCGAAGCCCCACTGATCGCCCGACTGTACCGTCCAGGTGCCGCGTGGATCGATCTGCGCGGGACGAGTTACGCCATACACGACGCCGTGCACCCAGACATCGCGGATGTCGGCTTCGCGCGCGAAGATGTCGCCTTTCGCGACCACCAGGTTCGCTACCTTGCCTGCGGCGATCGTGCCGTGAGTGCGATCGATGCCGAGGTAGCGGGCCGGCGTCGTGGTCAGCGCCGCCAGCGCCGCGTCGCTCGGCAGCCCCCTGGCTACGGCGGCGCGCAGATTCGGCAGGAAATCATTGAGCGAGGTGAGGCCGTCTGACGTGATGCTGAACTCGATGCCGGCGCTCGCCAGCTGGCCGGCGTTCGTCGGCGCCAGGTACCAGTGGCGCAGCTCGCCCAGTGACGCATTCATCGACGTTTCCGGATCGCCCACGTTCGGCGCATCCGGGAAGTTGAGGGGAATGAAGAGTGGGGCCTTGCTGCCCCGCAGCACGTCAATGATCCGATACTCTTCGCCGTTGCCGCGGTACCAGGCATTCAGCTTGAATTGCTTCGCGAGCGCCTGACCACGGAGGATTTCTTCCTCGCTGCGGGTCTCGAAGATGACCGGCTGCGTGCCGGCGACCGCAGCCTCGAGCGCTTTGAGCGCTTCGCTGGTTTCCGGCGGCAGGAATGCGCGGCCGCCCGTTTCGTACGTCGTCCAGGCGCGCTTGTACCAGTCTGCGTCCATGAAGGTCTGCTTCATGAGCGCGATCGTGCCCATGGACGAGTTGGGGTAGCGGCCCCCCAGCTCGGCAGAGCCCTGGAAGCCGATCGAATGGGCGACGTCCGGGCGGAGTACGCGTTCGCGCACGCCCGCATCGCCCAGGCTCACCACGGCCGCGCTGCCGCGGAAAACGCCCCGCTTCGGGACGACGAGCGCGGCGCCGAAGCCCTGCGAGCGAAGCCCACGGCGCCGGTTCGCGTCATCCTGCAGGTTGGCGGTCGTGCTGAACCACGCGCGCACCTGGGGATTCCAGTGGGTGGGCCCCACGTCGCCGCCTCGGGGCACGCTGTCTCTTCCCAGGTCGGCGTGGGCGTCGATGAACCCCGGGTACACGGTGTGCCCCGACAGGTCCCAGACCCGAGCGCCCGCCGGCGGCGTACCGCCCGGCTGGACGGACTGAATCAGGCCGTTCCGAATGATGATGGTCGCGTTGTCGATCGTTCGGCCAGGCGCGGTCACCGCGCGGGCTTTCACCAGCGCATGGTATCCGGTCCCGTTGTCGCGGATGCCCTCGACTGGCTCGGTGCGGGTGGCTTGTTGGGCGCTCGCGCCCGCGGACAACAGCAGGCCAAGGCTCAGTGATGTAATGAAGGCCTTCACGGCAGTCCCCTGGATTGGTGGCAGTTCCCGCGCGTGACAGTCAGGCGGGTCAAGAACGGTAGCCTTCGGGGCGCGCGGGCGAAACAGCTTTCGTCCCTGTCAGCTCACAAGAGGTCGGAGGGAGATCAGCTGCCCGGGACCTCGGTTGCCGTGCGTGCGAATCACCCACACCGCGGCACTCCGCCGTCGGCATTCCATTCGTGGCCAGCGGGCCTTGGCAAAACCTACGATCTCGAGTCGACGCGTCTGGCCAGTGCCTCGTCACCCTCACTCCGCTCGGCAGAACATGCCACCCCCGCCAGCAGGACAAGGAGCAGCGCGCCGCTTCGTTGGTTGGTCATCGGACGGTCCCCGTCCTATTCCAGGCGCCGCGGTTCCTGATCCAGCGTGAGCGTCAGCCGCTGGGCGAGTTGCTCCATCTGCTGCTTCCTCAGCCTCGCCCAGCGGGGCAGGGGCACGGCAGCCATGGCGAAGAATGCGGCTCCGATGAGCGCCATGGTGCCGACCTTCGACAGCGCCTCGCCGGCGTCCATCGCCCCGGTGAGCGTCGAAGCCAGGAACATGGTGATCGACACACCCATCAGGCCGAGGCCCGCGAACATGTACGGCCGTGCGCTTCCCTTGATGGTGCGAAAGCGCACGCGCTGTCCCTCTCCGTCAGGTTCCAGCAGCACCTGCAGGTTTCCATTGGACCATTGGCGCAGTGTGCCCTCGCGTCGGACCACACCACGCGCGTTGAACGTTTCCCGCAAGTCCACGACGAGCCGCTCCCACTCGGCGTCCGTCAGCCGACGGTCGAGTCGCACCGTTCGCGCGGCGCCTATCGGGAGACCGAGGAAGACCGGTGTCTCGGGCTGCCGCGGCTGATCCAGCGAACGCGCCGCCTGCGCAACGAGCTCGGGGGCAATGCCCGCTTCCTGGCCGATGCGCTGCAACTCGCCCAGGGTGAGTCCTTCGCTGGTGGGCAACTGCCGTCGCGTGGCCTGCTCGGTCTCGCTGGCTCTGGCAAAAATCTCGGCGACTTCGTCGTCGTTGAAGCGGCGGTCAGACATGAATCGTGAGTTCTCTTCCTGAGGCAGGTACGAAAGGTCGCTTGTGACAGCCGGATTCGTCCAGCCAGACTGATAACTTTTACGGGTCTTCCCGTCACCCCGAAGCAGGCCCGGTGATCGATTATATCGCCGCCTTCTCCTCCGATCTCGATATCGCGGAAGCCCGCTTGCGCCGCATCCCGGATGCGGAAGCGAGCGCTCCACGCGCGCCCGGGAAATGGTCGCGGAAGGAAGTGCTCGGGCACCTCATCGACTCGGCCAGCGTCAACCATGAGCGGTTCCTGAGGGCACAGCAATCCGACGACCTCGCCATGGCCGGCTACGATCAGGACGCCTGGGTCGCCGCCCAACGTTATCGGGAGCGCCCGTGGCCCGAGCTGATCGACTTGTGGTCGCGATACAACCGGCACCTCGTTCACGTCATGTCCAGCGTGCCAGCGCACGAACGTCACCGGCAGCGCGAGCATCACAGCCTCGATGTGATCAGCTTCCGGCCCGTTCCACCGGGCGTGAGTGCGACGCTGGATGCGCTGATGAGTGATTACGTCGTGCATCTGGAACATCACCTGACCCAGATCCTGGGCGAGGGCTGGGCCTTCGGCGCCCCTGACGAGACGCCCCCGGCCGGAAAGGTCGTTCTGCAAACCGAGCGCCTCACGCTTCATGAGCTGACACCCGGTGATCTGGCTTTCGTCGCCGCGATGGTGGGCGACGCGGAAACGATGCGATTCTACCCGCATCCGTTCATGCCACTCGAGGCTCGTCGCTGGCTCCAGCGGCAGCTGGATCGTTATGCACACGACGGGCACGGACTCTGGCTGGTGGTCGAGCGCGAGAGTGGCGCGCGGGTTGGACAGGTGGGCCTCGCGATTCAGGACGTCGACCATGCGAAGGAACCGGAGATCGGCTGGTTGATCCACCGCAAGTGGTGGCGCCGGGGCTATGCAACCGAAGCCGGTCGGGC
>DAIUET010000022.1:0-16801 GCA_036845045.1 Gemmatimonadaceae bacterium
ACCTGACCCGGTTCTGCGTGAATCTTCTGCGATGCAGCGAAAGCGCGGACCGCACGCTGTCCGTCGCCGCCATGATGGCCGAGGACGGTGTGGATGCCGTCAGCGTGGAAGTCACGTCCCGGCGTGAGGTGCTCCAGGTCTCCCCATCCATTCCTGCGCAGCGCGACCTGATCGCGCACGAGCGGAGGCGCCGCGAGGAGGCGCCGCCCGCCAACACCCGCAGCGTTCATCTCTTCCCGCCGCATCGCGGCTGGATCCGGCTCGACCCGGCCGAGGCCTACGACACGCTGTCGCTGGCGGACCTGGCGATCCTGGTCGACGACCCTAACGATCTGGCCGTGATGCTTCAGCGGCTGGTCAACGAGGCACAATCCGGCAGCGATACGGAACCGGCGGCGCTCGAACGCCGGTTCAGTGACGTAGCGGCGCTCTTTGCCGGGCTCGAGCCGCGCCTCAGCCGTGTCATGTTCAGCAAGCTGGCGAGAGTCATCGGTACGCTGGACAGCGAACGCCGCCACGAGCTGCTGCTTCACACCATCCTGCCGTCGATCTTCGACGGCCGCCCTGAAGTGCAGGTCCTGCATGCGCTGCCGGACGCCGACCTCGCCGAGTCGCTCTGCCTGCTCTTCGACGCCGAGCGTGGCGGACGGGGCGTCGCGATCTCGGCCCTGGATCACCTGAAGCTGTCGCCGGAACGGCACGCCGTCATCCTGCCGCTCATGGAAGAACTGATGCGTGCGCGTATCGATCCGGCGCTCGGCCTCGATGCCGCCACGGCGATCCAGCTGGATCAGCAGGCGCGCCGCCTGACGACGATCGAGGCGACGGCGCACCGCAGCTTCGTCGAACTGACCGGGTTCGATTTCCGTCTCGACGACCAGGCCCGCCAGAACATCGATGCCGTGTGCAGCGGCATCCGTGAATCCGACGGATTGATGGTGGAGCTGCTGTGCCTCGTGAACCTGGTGGCGCTGCAGCCGAATCCGGAGATTGCCGGCGCTTTCGTGCGCGACGCCATGGATCGCGCCAACCAGCTCGTAACGGCCGGGCGCTGGAGCGACGTCGCGGACGCGCTCGTCCGCCTGGCCAGGATCACCGATTCGCTGCGGGAGCGGCGGCCGGAGATCACCCAGCTGATTGACGCCGAGCTGAGTGCCTTTGCGACGCCGGAGTTCGCGCAGGCGCTGCTGGCGCAGCACACCCTCGACGGGAGCGATGCCAGGCCCGTCTCCCTCACCGTGACCGATGCGCTCGGACCGGCGATCGCACCGGCACTCCTGTCGTTGCTCGCGACCGACGCCCGGGCGGCGGCGAGCGCCGTGGCTCTGATGTGCGAACGCGCCACCCTGTTCGCGCCGGCGCTCGCCGAGGGGATTCCGTCGTACAACAGCACGACCCGATCATACGTGGCGCGCGTGCTGGGTCACGCCGGTCCCGGCTACGAGGACCACCTCCACGCGTTATGCAGTCCGACGGATGAGAAGACGACCCGTGAGGCGCTGCGGGCGCTGTCCCGGGTTGGAACCGTCCGTGCGATTGAACTGGTCGCCGTCATGGCAAGGGACGCGCGGGGCTGGATGTCCACCGCCATCGTCGAGACGCTGCTGCGGTTCCCGCCCGAAACCGGTGCGCACCCGATCCGCGACCTCCTGGCGCACCGGGCGTTCGTGCTCGCGCAGCCTGCCGCGGCGTCCCGCCTCATCGGGCGCCTGGCGCACGCGAAAGTCCCCCACCTCGACCCCGTGCTGCGTGACATCTGGTCGCTGCGTTACAGGTTCTGGAACCGCGCGCTGGTGGGCGCCGCCCGCGAAGCGGGAGCGCTGCTGAAGCGATGACCAGCACCCTGACTCCGCTGGGAACTCCAGTGGCCGCCGAAGGGGGCGACCCGCTCGTGGTGATAAAGGACCTCATCACGCTCCGGCGGCTGGTCGGTCTCTATCCCACCGGACATCCGCTGATCGAGGAAAAGCTGCGCGAGCTCGATTTCGGAGTGCAGCGCCGGCTGCAACAGGCGCCCTCGGTGCAGGTTGATGTCGTGCGCGGAGATGTGCACATCGACGGCGACGCCTATCGTCAGGAGAGCCGCAGCCACACGCACCTCATCAGTGAGCTGACCGAGATCGGTGTTCACAGCATCCGTATCGAGTCCGGCGTCACGGCCGATGAGCTTCGCGCAGCCGCCGAGTTCCTGTGGCAATTCGATGGCCGGCATGGCGGTGACGCGGTGCGGGAACGGCTGGCGCGCGCGGGAGTCCGGCACGTGACGCTCGGGCGCATCGTCCCCCTCGATACGAAGTGGGCATCGCGCGCCTGGCCCGACGCCCCGTCCGGGCCGATCGACCCGGCCTACGAGGAGGCGCTGGTCATGGCCCAGGAGGCGTTCAGCCGCGTCTCGTCAGGCGGCGACCTCGATGCCAGCGCCGTGCGGGACACGGTCCAGCTCCTCGTCAGGCGCGTCGCCAGCAGCAATGCGGCGCTCGGCCACGTGCTGGCGGTGAAACACTACGAGAACCTGACGTGGTGCCATTCGGTCAACGTGGCGATGCTGAGCCTTCTGATCGGCCGGCAGATCGGGCTCGACGGACAGGTGATCGTCGCCCTGGTGGAAGCGGCGCTCCTCCATGACATCGGCAAGACGCGCGTGCCGCTCGAAGTGGTGCAGAAGCCCGGGGCGCTGGACCGGAGCGAGCGCAAGCTGATCGAGGCGCATGCGACGTACGGCGGCGAGATTCTCGCCGGCACCGCGGGCCTTCGGCCGCTCACGCCCACCGTGGCGCTCGAGCATCATCGCTGGGTGACCGGCAGTGGCTATCCGGACCTTGGCGCCGGAGTCATTCCGCACCCGATGAGCCAGATCGTGTCGGTGGCCGACGTTTATGAGGCGCTCACGGGAGCCCGCTCGTACAAGGAGCCGACGCCACCCGAACGCGCCTGCGTCATCCTGGCGCGCATCGCCGGCGAACAGCTCAACCAGTCGCTGGTGAAGGCCTTCGTGAGCACGGTGACGTTCTTCCCCATCGGGTCGTTCGTGCGGACCAACCGCGATGAAGTGGGCGTGGTCGTTCGCACCAATGCCGATGACCCGCTCCGTCCCGTGCTGGCCATCCTGCGGCACGACCTCTCCGCGGTGGACGCCGAAGTCGATCTGGCCGCGTCAGGCGGCGAGGACCGTCACGTGGTCGAAACCATCCCCGCCCCCGAGGGGGCCCCGCCGCTCCGCGACCTGCTCGACGCGGCTCCGCTCTAGCCGTCGCTCAGCTGGTGGTCGCGGGCTGCGCGACGAGCGCCGCGATCAGCGCGTCGAGGTGTTTCTGGACCACGTCGGGACGCTCGAGATCGAAGTGCGCGGCATCCGGCTCGATGACGAGGGTGTCCTCGCGGTACCGGTCACCCAGGCGCTTCGTCGTCGACTGGCTGAGCACCAGGTCACTGACGAAGGCGCGGTGATGCTCGTTGTCCTCGAAGACGCACCTCAGGCCACGGACATTCGCCGATGCCTCGCGATACCAGACCGTGAACGGCGATTCGCCTCCCGCCTCGAACGGCCGCACGATCTCGCGGGCCAGGCCGCGCAGCGGCTCGACCGAGTTCCTGAACTTGCGCAGCATGGCCACCAGGTAGGAATGGACGGTCAGCCAGCTATCCAGCTCGGTGGCCGACTCGCCGACCGCGCGCAGGTCCGCCAGGAGGCGTTCCGGGTGGCGCGCGCTCATCCGCGCCAGCAGCGCCGACACGAAGCAGGTCTCGAGCGAGATATTGCAGCCTAACGACAGCACGGCATCGACCCGCGCGCCGCCGCCGGGCCGCGCCGCCGCGAACCGCAGCGCGGCATCGGCGCCTGACGAGAAGCCGGCGAGCACCACCTGCCGGGGCGCGGTCCGCTCCTCCACATGCCGGAGGAAATGCCGCAGCAGCGTGAAGTGATCGTTCAGCGACAGCGTGTACCGGCGGTGGCGCCCCGGCTCGTGCGAGAAGGGGGTGACCGCCACGCAACGCCAGGGCAGGACGCGCAGGTGCTCCTCATACTCGGCGGCGTCCAGCCCGATCGCGGGCAGGAAGCAGACCAGCGTGTCGGACCGCGCATGGTTGTCGAGATATTCCATCGAGTCGCCCGCCATGCGCGGATCGAAGGCCTGCCGGTCGAGCCGGCGGGCAAGGCCCTCCGAAACACGGAACTTCGAGGGCGCCACCGGATGTTCCTGGGTGGTGCCCACCATCTCGCTCAGGGGACCGGTCAGCAGGGCGTCGAGGCGCGCGACGATCTCCTCGGCGCGTTGAAAGCGGTCGGCCGGCCGCTTGGCGAGGCAGCGAAGCACGATCTCCTCGAGCGACTCGGGAATGCCCGGCCGATGACGCGAGAGCGGGTCCGGCGCTCGCATCATGTGCGCCGCCACGAGCTGCACCGCGCTGGGGGCCGTGAACGGCGGCACGCCCGTCAACACCTCGTAGGCGAGGACGCCGAACGCGTAGATGTCGGCCCGGTGATCCATCTGGGGATCGCTCGATGCCTGTTCGGGCGCCATGTAGGCCGGGCTGCCGACGACGATTCCCGTGGCGGTGATCGGTCCGGACGTCGCCGCCTCGGTGACCGCGCGCGCGATGCCGAAATCCGCCACCAGCGCGTGCCGGGCGGCGAACAGCACGTTCTCGGGCTTGATGTCGCGGTGAATGATCTTGTGCGTGTGCGCGTGGGCCAGCGCGTCCGCGATCTCGCGCAGGATCCACACCCCCTCGGAAACCGGGAGCTCCCCCTCGCGGGCCAGGCGCGTCCGGAGCGACTCGCCGGTCACGTACGGCATGACGTAGTACAGCATGCCGTCCGCCTCACCGGAGTCGATCAGGCCGAGGATGTGCGGGTGCTGGAGTTTCGCGACAATGTGGATCTCGCGGAGGAATCGCTCAGGACCGAGCGAGTGTGACAGGTCTGGTCGAAGCACCTTGATGGCGACATGCCGGTCGTGCTTGATGTCGCGTGCCAGGTACACGGTGGCCATGCCGCCAACGCCAAGTTCGCGCTCGACCTGATACCGGCCGCCGAGAAGAGCGGTGAGGTGCTCGAGTGTTTCCATGTCGACAGGTCGAAGGTGTCGATGCCGATGGAGCCACGCCAGATCCTCAACCAGACCCAACTGAGTGTTGCTCGACGTTGGACCTGTCACGTCAGTGTGCCTGCGAGGCACTCACGCACCGGGCGATAACGTCACGCCACCAGCGTCAGGTTCAGACCATCGCCATGACCAGCCCTGACCTGATCTTCGGTACGAACCAGGTGGACTTGGGGGGCATCAGCCTGTTCTGGAGGCAGACCCGGATGAATTGCTCCATCGTCACCGGCGGCAGTGTGATGGCGCAGCCATGCAACCCGGCATCCACCTGCCCCTGCAGCCACTCCGCGTCTCGATTGGCTCCAACGTAGGTGATCCGCTGATCGCGGGCATCGGCCACGCCGAGGACCTGCTCGATAATCCGGCGCTGGACGATGTCGGCGTCAATGTCCTGGGCCGCGTCGGCAGGATCGAAGGTGCCGGGCCTGGGGTGCAGACTCCACCACGACGACCCGTCGTACAGTCCGATTTCGTGCGTTTGCACGGGCTGGAGCGCCCCCGGTCCCGGGTGACGCTCCACCTGGAAGGAACGCTGGACGCCGGTCACCAGCGCGGCGCGCTGGTCGCGAGCCATGTCGACCAGGCGATTGTACGGCGCGATCGTCATCGTCGACGCCGGGAAGACGACGGCCAGGTAGTGCTCGGACCCGAGCATTGCCGCGGCGGCGCTGCGGTGATTGCCATCGGCCACATACGCGTGCGGCTCGCGCGCCACCAGGGCGCGAAAGCGCTCGATCTCCTGCGGGCTGTCGACCAGCCAGACCCGATGCCGATTCCCCGACTCGTCGTGTGTCTCGAAGCTGGGGTCGTGGGTCCGCGCCCAGTCGCCTAACGCGCCCAGGAACTCGCCGCCGTCGTCGTCGACCGCGAGGTTGACCGTCCCCATGTCGGTGTGGGTGACCTGCGTCAGCGTGGCCCGACCCCGTGCCTTCTCCTCGCGGATGCCTTCATTGCGGATGACGGTTCCGGCGGGATTCTCCGGCGTCCGGATCTCCTTCGTGAGGGCGAGTCCGCCGAGTCCGATCTGCGGACGGTCCTCGTGCCCCGGCCGGGTGATCTCGTAGACCCACAGGATGTGCATGGCCTTCCGCACCATGGGGTCGCTCATGAGTCGCGCCATGTTGGCGACGGCGCGCGCCAGCGTCGCCTTGGAGCCCTCGTCGCCGATGTCCTCGGGGGTGCGGACGTCGCAGTGCGGCATCGTCACGCGCAGCACGGACCAGGGGCGCTCGCGGAGCAGCTCCCACACTTCACGGTCGCTCTGGAACTCGTCGTAGTTAGGCGCGCCGAGCTTGTCGGCGGCCTCGGAATCCGCGGCCACCAGGGCGCGGGCAATGGGGTCGAGCGTGATCATGGAAGGAAGCTGATACCCGCGGCGGCGGCCTTCCAGTCCTGGGGCGTGGGCGGCCGGCTGGCGCGGCCTGGACCGGAGGTCCTGGGTCGGGACCGTTGGCTCCACGCCCCGGCGTCGCCGGGGATCCGGGCCCGAGTCAGCCACAATCGCGGTGGCCGTGTACACCCTGAATGCTCAGGAAGCTCAAACGCAGCTGGTCTTCCCTCAAGCGGGGCCGTCCCGGATCGCGCTTTCAGGAGCAGTACGACCGGCAGCGGAAGTCCGGATCGAGCACGGTGGGCCGGGTGCTTCGTATCTCGGCCGGTCTGATCACGCTCCCACTCGGGCTGTTCCTGCTCCCTGCTCCGGGACCCGGGTTCATCGTCGTCGCGCTCGGCGCCGTGTTGATCGCGCGCGAGTTCCGGTTCGCGGCGCAACTGCTCGACCGGCTCGAGGTGCGGGGGCGCACGCTGGTCGAGTGGGCAAAGCGGACGTGGCGGCGCTCCCGCGGTCGGCGCGCGGCGAGTCGTTAGGTGGCGGCGCCGCACAGCGCGGACACGATACAGGTGAGCTCGATACCGGAGTCTGGCGCGTGGCGATCCTCAGTGGACCGTGGGACCTCCAAACCCCTACCCATCGTGCGGCTTGGCCCCATTCCATCGCGGGCTCCCCGGGAACAACGTTTCAGTGGCGTCCAGAGGAGGGTTCATCAATGAAGGGCTTCGTCGCAGACATCGAAGAACGGACCGAGGCAAATCGCGATTTCCGCCGCGTGCTCTACACGGGCCCGCACATGCAGCTGGTGGTGATGTCGCTGGAGCCAGGGGAGGACATCGGTGAAGAGGTCCATGAGGACACCGACCAGTTCATCCGGGTGGAAGAAGGAAGCGGCGAGGTCGTCATCGACAGCCACGCGACCCCGATCCAGGCCGACACGGGAATCGTCATTCCCGCCGGCGCGAAGCACAACGTCCGCAACACCGGCGACAAACCGATGAAGCTGTACACGCTGTACGCGCCGCCGCATCATGAGGATGGGACCGTGCACCGTACGAAAGCAGCAGCGGACGTCGGTGCGGAGCACTTCACCGGCCAGACGACGGAGTAGTCGACCGGCAGCCCCATGTGCGCGCTGGGGCGATCTGCATTCCATTCGATCGCGTTGACGCCCGCGGTCGTCTCTAGCGAACGCCGGCGAACTGCGGTGACGCCTTCCCGGAGCCGCTCGCAGTGGCTGGCGGAGCCCCGGTCATGAGCTCATGCAACCGCCTGACGAAGCGTCCGAACGGTGCGCCGTCGGTAACGGCGTGATCGAACACGAGGGTCAGTGCCACCACCTCGCGTTCGCCCTCCGCCGTTGTGCGCCGCGCGATGCCGCCGACGCTGACCGAAAGGGGATGCACGGATAACGGGATGCCCCAACCGAACACTCCTGGCGCGGTCATTCCGGCCGACGTGACCATCACCGTGCCCATCGTGCGTTTGATTCGTGCGGCACTGCCGAACAGCCATCGCCAGAACAGGAGGTCCCGCATCCAGTATGGGAGAAGGCGGAAGAACGCTGATTGGAGCCAGGGCTGGGAATGGTGTTCGATGGACGCCGCCCCAGCCGGCACGGGCGCGCTCCGGGCCCTCCGAATCTCGTCAGTGATCTCCAGTACCGTCTTTGCATGCGCGTTCCGGATCACAACAGGCATCGGCACCGTTTCGGGAGAACCGTCGCCCTCGAGGCTGCGCTCGACCGCTACGGCCACGTCCACTTCGTGAAAGAGCATGATCTGCCGCCGGCCGTGACGCAGCGCGTGCACTCGCGGATGATCCGCTGCGGCACGCGCCACGCAACTGACGATCCACGCCGTGAAACTTGGGCCCTTGCCGCTCTCACGCCGCGCGGCCCGAAGCGCTTCGCGGGCGTCGGTCACGTCCACCTCGAGCAGAACCGGTATCGCGAGCCGCTTTCGGGCCCAGCGAACCGTATCGATCGTTGCGGTTCGCTCCAGGCGGAAAGGCACCAGCTCGTACCCGCGCGTCGGGTGCCGTTCGTCATCGCTGATCAATCGCATACCACTCGACTCGCCACTCTACCCGAGTTCATCGCCGATTATTGAGAAGCCAGCGGCTTCCCCGTGAGATGTCGACCATACGCCGACAGCAGGAGGGCGAGAATACCGGAAATCCCTACACGGGCATCGGGGAAAGCCCGGACCGTGCCGAGCGGACCGCTCGAAACGAGCGTCCATCGTCTCAAACTGGGATCCCGTCAGTCCGGGGCAGCGGCCATTTGCCGCCCCAGAGTCGTTCCGTTGAACGCTGTCCGCTCGGCTCTACCGAACTCGTGCGAACCGCACGTCGCGAGCCCGCCCGTTTCCCGCATAGAACGCGATCACCTGCCCATTCCGGTCACGCTCGAAGACGACCGTGATGTTCGCGGCATCGCCCGTGCCGCTGAAGGTTTCCTTCGCGCCGGGCATGAAGGTCGTCGCGGCCATCCGCCGATGCGCAACGACAAGTTTCCCGTCCTTCACCGTGATGTCGTAGAATGTCTCGAGCTCCTCGCTGAAATAGCGTCCGGCGTATTCCGCCAGCTCGGAGGCGGTCGGCACCCAGGCCTTCGCCGGCTCTCCCACGAGACGAGTGGCCTTTTGATTCCCGTTCTGGTGGAGTGTCAGTCCGGTTGCCTTTCCCTGTGCATCGCGATGAAACGTGATGGAGGCTTGCACCGTGCGGAGGGTGAAGGTCGAATCCGACGTCGGGGTCAGCTGGATGGCCGGCTGATTCGTCGCCTGCGCGATCAGCGAATCTCCCGATCGACTGAACGTCATGACGAACTGCGGCGCAGCATCGAGCGCGTAACGCCCGACGAACTGGTCGAACCGTTTCGCATCGTACGATGCCGGATCAAACGTCGCCGCCGCGGTCACTGGCGGCGTGATCTCGGGGAAAAACGCCTTGGCGATGCGGAACGCGAGCCCCGAATCGAACCCGCCGTCATTGCTCTGCACCGTGACGCCGGCATTGATCCCGGGGTAGTAGGCGAGCTGGGACCGATGCGAGATGTCGGCTCCGCCATGATGAATGCGCGTGAGCGGCCCTTGCTTATCGATGAAGAGTCCCATCCCATACCCGGTGGACTTGCCGTTCGTGAGCGTGAACGGCGTCATCATCAGGGCGATGCTCTCCGCCTTCCCCACGCGTGGCTTCGCGTAGTTCTCAACCCAGAGTTGGAGGTCGCCGATTGTCGTGTAGATGCCACCGGCGCCCATCGACGAGGGGAGGTCGCCGAGGTCCCGCCACTCGCCGTTTGGAGCCCGCGAGTAGCCGGTCGTGGCGCCGCGCACCGTCGCGTGGCGGTCAGCACGAACGGTCGAATGGGTCATCCCGAGCGGTGCGAAAACGCGTTGCGCCATGAACTCGGCGAAGGGCAGCTTCGCGACCCGCTCAACGACTATCGACGCGAGCGCGAACGCCGTGTTGTTGTAATTGAACTCGGCGCCGGGCGCGTTCTGCAGTGACGGCTGGCGCTGGACGAGCGCGATAATTTCGTCGCGACTGACATGATCCCCCTCGTCAAACCGCCGCGCACCGAGCACGAGCGCGTTGTAGATCTCGCGATAGCCCGAGGTGTGCGTGAGCAGGTTGCGCACGGTGACCGTCTTTCCGAGATCGGGCAGCTCGGGAATGTGCTTCCGCACGTCGTCGTCGAGCGAGAGCTTCCCGTCGTCGACGAGCAGCATCACCGCGAACGCGGTGAATTGCTTCGATGTCGAGCCGATATTGGTCGGCGTCGTGACCGTGAAGGGAATGTCATAGGCGAGGTTCGCCATCCCATAGGCTTTCGCGAAGAGGGTGCGTCCTCCACGCCAGACTGAGACGGCCGCTCCCGGGCCATCGCGCCGGTCCCACGGCGCCAGGAGCTGGTCGACGAGCTTTTTCGGGTCGGTCGAGAGCGGCTCCTGGGCGACGAGAGTGATCACGTATTCGCCGGCCGCCGAGTCTACCGGTGTTACCTGCACCTGGTGCACGCCCTTCTCGGTAGTCTCGATTTGCAGCCGCTCTGTACCGCGCGGTGAGGCGTTCGTGTTGCGAAGTACGCTGCCGCTCGGTGAGAGAATCCGGACCCTCGTATCGGCCGATACCTGATCGACCGCCAGGCGGATGATGAATCCGGAGTCGGCGTCGACGCGGTGGCGCGCGGTGTCGCCGCGCGCGAGCGTGTCGCGCACCTGGCGGCCAACCGTGAGCGGGCTCTGTGCGCCGAGCGCTGAGGTGGCGGAGAGGAGTGCGATGGCGATGAGGTGACGCGACATGGGAGGAGGCGATGAGCGTGAAGAGCGGGGGACGGCAGTACGGGTCAGCCTGACGTTGGCGCTCTGACCGCGCGCGATCAAGAAAGCCTGCCCGTCAGGCGCTCGCAACGCTTGTCAAACGGCCGTCAGATCCTTCGAGTAGGCGTGCTGGGTTTTTGTACGCACGTACCCGAGCTTCTCGTAGAACGGATGCGCCGAGGTTCGCACTACGTTGGATCGCACACCGATCGCGCTCAGGCCCCGGGCGATGGCCCACGTTTCGGCGGCGCGTACCAGCGCGGCGCCGACTCCTGAACGCCTGGACTCGGGTTCAACAACCAGGCCAACGATTTCCGCGCGTTCGCCTGACTCCAGGAGCACACGACGCTCCGCCGCAACCCAGCCAACCACACGCGACGAGCGCTCGGCCACAACAATGAAATGGGAATCGCTACGCGTCAGGACTTCGAGCCGGCTTGTCGCCTGCTCGTGGGACGTCGGATAACCCAATTCCGTCGCGAGACGCGCGATGGATGCTGCGTCGGCAACACGGGCGGGTCGAATCACCATTGCTGACATGTTGCTCCGCGGCTCCGCGTGAGAATGATTGCCTGCGGGAGCTAACCCTGGATGCCGCGCGCCATCATGGTCGCGAGAACCACCATGACTACGACGAGCAGTGCCTGGACATTGCTGATGAGCGCGATCCTGCGCGCGGTTGCCGGCACGGCAACGTCCTCCACGCTGCCGCCGCGCCCAAGCGCGATGCGCCACCGGATGAGCGTCACCATCGGCCAGATCTCCAGCAGCAGGATGAGCACCAGCACGCCCATCTTGGCGAGGAACGCGTGGTTGCCGTTGTAATACGCCGTCGTCTTCTCGATGCTTCCGAGGTAACGCCACAGTCCCGTTGCGATCCAGAGCGCTGCCGCAACGCCCCAGTCGGTGTCGGCGCGAAGGGCACGACGAAGGGATTGCGCCGTGGCGGGCTCCTTCAGGGACGCCGCACGGAAAAGGACCGCGCCCAGCCCGAGTGGGAGCGCAAGGAGGTGAAGCGTGGCCAGCGTGACGCGAAGCACCGCCTACAGTACGGCGGAACGTGGTCACGCGCCATGGCCTCCCGCATGTCAAAGCCCGCCAGCCACCCCGCCAGGACCGCCGCCGCAAACTGCTTCCATTCACAGCAGAACGAGAAGCACGGCGGCCGGCTGACGCGTCTGACGTCACTCGTCAGGCTCGGGCGAACGGAATCTGACGGCGACGATGGGCTCCCTGACACTCCTCATGCATCGTAGGGACATGCCCACCAATCATCGCCCCAAAGCGCGTGTTGATCTGGCCAGCCTCCCTCCGGTGCGCCACCTGGCCGCGTACGGAAGGAGGAACAGATACAGCCCACTGAACAGGAGCAGCGCGAGCGGAAACAGCGGTGCGTAGGTCACCCAGGGCGGAGGCATTCCACCCCCCTGCGCCAGGGCGATGAAGTTGGCAATGACGGTCACGGTGAAGGCAATGGACAGCCAGCGGTGGGTTTGCCGAACCCAGTGATTCCACTTCATGGTCGATCTCCTGTGAACACTGCTCCGGTTCATGCCTCGTGTGCCTGACGCGACCCGTCAGGCGTGTCAGTGTCGAACTGCCTGGCGTACTCCGCGTACAGCCGCTGCCAGCCGTCGAACTTCATCGCGTCTCCGCCAACGATCCGGCCGATCGGACTTCCGCCGAGCAGGTGATCGAGCACGTCGATACAGATGTGCCACCCGGCCGCACCCATTGCGATGAAGCGACGATCGATGCCGGTCCACAACGTGAGGCGGGTGCCGCCACCATGGGCCTCGAGCTCCCATCGCATGTCGCGGTCACCCCAGTTGTACTCCAGCACCCTGGGGGCATCGGCTCGCGTCACCGTGGCGTCGGACGCGGTCAGCTTCGGCGCTCCGACTGTGGTGAGCTTCACCGTGGCGCCAACTGTGCCGAGGTTCCCATCGGCTTCAAAGGGAGCCCACTCGCGCAGGTGCGCCGGGTCGGTGATTGCCTGCCAGACCCTGTCCGGTGCATGACGCAGCTGCCTGACGAGAATGAGCGTCCACTCTTCTCCGTCCTTTCGGATCCGCGCCCCGGCGGCCGGCCCCGGTGTGTACTTCATTTTGCCTCTCCTTGTCTCGTGCGCGGGCTTGCGCCGCGTCGTGTGCGCTTTGACTTCCGCTTCGCTGGTGCGGACAGCTCCATGCGATCGAGGTGGCGTTCGAGAGCATCGACGTGAGCGGACCACAACTGGCGGAATGGAGCCAGCCAGGCATCCACCTCCTGCAGCGATTCCGGCTTCAGCCGGTAGAAGCGGTGCTGGGCAGCCACCGTGGATTCCACGAAGCCAGCCTCGCGCAGGACTCGCAGGTGCTTCGACACGGTCGGCTGCGGCATCCGGAGCCGACGTTCGATATCCCCAACCGACTGTTGTGACGAGACCAGGAGGCTGAGGATCGCGCGGCGGTTCGGCTCGGCAATGATTTCGAAGGCAGATCGCACGACCGTTATATACCTCACGTTGTATATACCTGTCAAGGTATATACAAGCCATGTCGTTGCCTCAACACGAGGCCGGCTCCGCGGGTCCGGATGATCAAGTCCCTGCCCCAGCGTTCGGTTGCCTTTTCGCGCGGGCCAACCATAGAGTTCGCCCGTGCCTATCGGGAATCAGGTCCTCCTGCTGTTCCTGTTCGCGATTCCGGTCGCGTGCGTGAGCTGGACAGTCACGCACGAGGAAGTATTTCGCGAATTGCGTGAGTGGTTCACGGCCAGGAGCGAGAGCGGCCGGACTCTCCTCTCACGGAAATTCTTCTATCTCTTCACCTGCGAATACTGCTTCAGCCACTATGTGACCATCGGGATGCTGTTCCTCACGCGATACACCCTGGTCTTCGAGGATTGGCGCGGCTACGTGATCGCCGGCTTTTCGCTCGTGTGGATCGCGAACCTCTACATGAGTCTCTTCGGACGGCTGCGGCTTGCCATCACGTCCGAACGGCAGGACATCGAGGTGGTCGAGAAGATGGTGAACAAGCAGGAAGAGAACGGCTGACCCGGCCGACGCGCGCGGCGCGGGAGGCTTGAGGATGGGCCGCCACCCTCCCACGGCCCTTGCATCAAAAGCTCCTCTGGGGTGAGTCTTGACCATGACCGCCGACTGAACCTCGCCGGTTGCCACGCGGCCCAATCAGCTCACCTGTCACCGACGTTCGCCACCAGCCATGCATTTCGCGCACCTCGCACTGTTGCTGAGCATTCAGGGACAACCACCCGCCCAGCAGCCTACCCTGCCGCCGTCGCCCATTGCGCGGATCGTCGTCTCGCCCGCCAATCCGACCATGATCGCCCAGGACACGCTGCGGCTCACCGCCCAGGCGTTCGACGCGACCGGCGCGCCGGTGCGTGACGTCCGCTTCCGCTTCGTGGGATCGAGCGGTGCACGGTTCGAGGGACGCGTCGACACGACCGGCCTCGTGCGATCCGGCTCCACCGGCACGATTCCGGTCACCGTGGTCGGCCTCGTGCCGGGAACCCGGCCGGTCACGCACGTGGTGGATGTCCGGATGCTTCCCGGCCCGGCTGCCCGCATCGACATCGACGCCGCGCCACGAAGGCTCGTCACCGGTCAGCAGGTCATCCTGACCGGCACGGCGTTTTCGGCCGCCGGCGACCAACGCGCGGACCGGATCACGTGGCGCAGCTCCGCGCCTAACGTGGCACGCGTGTCGTCCGACGGGCGGCTGACCGCGGTGGCCGCTGGCCGTGCAACGATCACGGCGGTGGCCGGCCAGGCGTCGGCCACGCTGCCGATCACGGTGGTGGCGAATACCATTGCCTCCCTGACCATTTCGCCCCAGACGCTCACGGCCCGCACCGGTGATGTCCTCCGCTTCACGGTCACCGCCAGGAATGCGGCAGGCCAGACCATCCAGGGCCTGACGCCAACCTGGACGTTCTCTCCCGGTCAGGGACTCATCGAGCAGGATGGTGCGTTCGTCGGTTACGAGGCGCGACCCTACACCGTGATGGCGAATATCGGCAATCGAGTCGCGCAGGCCACGGTCACGCTCGCGCACCGCGACGTCAGGCGCGCCGCCACTGTCGTCGGCCGCCTGCCGCGCACCCGATTCCGCACCGAAGAGGTCTGGCTTCACCCGAACGGCAAGTACGCGTACCTCGGCTCCGGTGGCGGGGGCGACGTGATGTACACGATCGACATCAGCAATCCCGCCGCGCCGGTCGTCACCGACTCGATCATCGCCAATACGCGGCGCGTGAACGACATCATGACCACGCCCGACGGGAAGTTCCTCGTCTTCACGCGCGAGGGCGCCGCCGACCGGAAGAACGGCATCGTCATCTGCTCGCTCGAGGATCCGGCGCACCCGAAGCCGATCTCGGAATTCACCGAAGGTGTGACCGCCGGCGTGCACTCCACGTTCATCTACCACCAGGAAAAGTTCGGCACGCACATCTACCTGACCAACGACGGCACGGGCGCCCTGCACGTCATCGATATCGCCGATCCATACAAGCCGCGCGAGGTGGCGCAGTGGAAGACGCCCCGTCCCGACGCGGGCCGCTCGCTGCATGACATCGACCTGCGCGACGGCCTGCTCTACGCCAGCTACTGGAACGACGGTCTGGTGATCCTCGACGTCGGCAATGGCATCAAGGGCGGCTCGCCCTCGAACCCGCAGTTCGTGTCGCAGTTCAAGTACGACCTCAACGACCTGTATCGCCAGGTGGAGCTGGCCGGCGGTCCCGGCTTCATTCGCGGTACGCACACTGCGTGGCGTCACAGGAACTACGTGTTTATCGCCGACGAAGTCTTCCCGGCCTCCGGCGTGAAGGGCGCGAAGGACGCCGCCGAGGGGCGTGCCTACGGACGGCTCCAGGTGGTGGACGTCTCGAACCTCGAGAAGCCGCGCTCGGTGGCGTTCTACGAGCCCGAATATGGCGGCGTGCATAACGTCTGGGTGGCCGGCGACACGCTGTACATGGGCGCGTACAACGCAGGCTTCCGCACCTTCGACGTGTCCGGTGAGTTGCGCGGCGACCTTCGCGCGCAGGAGCGCGAGATGGTACACGTGCACACCGGGGACATGGACGGCTTCACCAGGAACAGTCCTGACACGTGGGGCGTGGTGGTCCGCGACGGCCTCGCATTCGTGAACGACAACGGGAACGGGCTCTGGATCATTCGGATGGAGCCGAGGAAACCACATGTGGTTCCGTAGCCTGGCCGCGCTCCCGGCGCTCGCGCTCGTTTCCGTCGCGGGTGCCCAGGCACCGGAGCGCGACTATGTCGTGCTGGTCGCGTCGGAAGCGGTGGACGTCATCTCGCGCGTGCGGTTCGGACCCGGCGCGGGCCCGGCGCTGGCAAAGGTCGAGGCGACGACGACCGTCGGTATCAATCGCATGGACCCCGATGGTCCGCACGGTCTCGCGCTGTCGCCTGACGACCGCCACTACTACGTGTCGACCGCGCACGGCGCGCCGTTCGGGTCCCTGTGGAAGATCGACGCGCGAACCAACGACGTGGTCGGTCGCGTCGAGCTGGGGAACTTCCCGGCGAGCGCGCAGGTGACCCCGGACGGCGGGTTCGTCTACGTCGTGAACTTCAACCTGCACGGCGAGATGGTGCCGTCGGACGTGAGCGTGGTCAGCACCGATCCGTTCGTGGAGGTGGCGCGGATCCAGACGTGCACGATGCCTCACGGCTCTCGCATCAACTCCGCCGGCACGAAGCACTATTCGGCGTGCATGATGGACGACATGCTGATCGAGATCGACACGCGCGAGATGGCGGTCAGTCGCCACTTCATGCTGAAGGAGGGATCCGAGCATGGCATGCCCGGCGTACCGGGTGCCGGCCACGGCGGGCGTGCCTCGTCAGGCGGCCACGACACCCATCAGATGGCTTCCGCCGATCCCGGAGCGTGCGCGCCCACCTGGGCACAGCCGTCGGCCGACGGACGCCGGATCTTCGTCGCCTGCAACAAGTCCAATGACATCGTGGAGATCGACGCCACCACGTGGGCCATGAC
>DAIUET010000023.1:0-16763 GCA_036845045.1 Gemmatimonadaceae bacterium
CGATCGAGATCGCGTCGCAGCGACGGAGCTGCGTCTCGTCGGTCGTGGCCTCGAACATGCCTGACGAGACGTACCGCGCCACCGCTTCCGCCGGCACGTCCTGGATATGGGACTTCCCTGCCATGATGTCGCGGCAAAGGCGCTCGCTCACGTCGAAGCCAAGGACATGAAAACCGGCGCCGGCAAACTCCATCGCCAGCGGCAGGCCCACGTAGCCCAGCCCAACCACACCGACAACGGCCCGGCGGTCCCGGATCTTTGAAAGGAGTTCTTCTTTCATCTCAGCGGGTTACGAAAGTCAGATGTCCCCCAGAAGACGCTCAGCGGCCATAGAAGGCACGGACGGCGGAGACCACTTCATCCAGTTGGGCGGAGGTCAATTCGGGGTAGACGGGCAGGGAAAGCACCTCCCGGGCAGCCCGTTCCGACTCCGGAAAGGCGCCCTCCCTGTAGCCCAGGTACTCGAAGCAGGGCTGCCGGTGAAGTGGCAGCGGATAATACACCGCGGACCCGATTCCCCGGGCCTTCAGGTGGGCCTGGAGCTCGTCGCGCCGTTCCACCCGCAACGTGTACTGGTTGAAGATGGATTCATTGGCGGGGTCGATCACCGGACATCGGACGTCAGGCACGTCGGCAAGGTTCGTCGAATAGTACGCCGCATTCGCCCGACGTCCCGCGCTCCAGTGTGACAGGTGCCGCAGCTTGGCGGCCAGGACCGCGGCCTGCAGCGCATCGAGCCGGCTGTTGTAGCCCACCTCGTCATGGTGGTACATCTGCAGCCCGCCGTGAACGCGAAGCCGCTTGAGCCGGGCGGCGAGCGCGGCATCCTGCGTCACCATCATCCCGCCGTCGCCATACCCGCCCAGGTTCTTCGACGGGAAGAAGCTGAATGTCCCGATGGTCGCGAGCTCGCCCGCCATGCGACGCTCTCCATCGATCATGCGCGACGCGCCGATGGTCTGCGCCGCGTCCTCGATGATCGGGATCCCCTTCGCCACGGTCATGATGTTCTCGATCTCTGCCATCTGGCCGAACAGGTCGACCGGGATGAGCGCCCGCGTACGGCTCGTGACCGCCGCCGCGGCCGCGGCGGGCACCATGTTGAACGTGGCCGGATCGATGTCGCAGAAGACCGGTGTCGCGCCGACGTTATGTATGGTGCCGGCTGTCGCGAAGAACGTGAACGGCGTCGTGACGACTTCATCGCCGCGGCCGATATCGAGCGCGCGCAGCGCCAGGAGCAGCGCGTCGGTTCCGCTGGCGCATCCGATCGCGTGCGCGGTGTGACTCAGCCGCGCGATTTCCTCCTCGAGCTGCTGGACGGGCGCGCCCAGGATGAACAACTGGTCATCGACCACGCGCATCATCGCGCTGACCACTTCATCCCTGATGAGCGCGTGCTGCGCACGGAGGTCGAGCAATGGAACGGGCATGTGATTCAGATTGCAGTGTGGCGATTTACAGTTTGAGAGGCAGCGGTACGTCGCGTCCCGTCTTCGCCGACTCGTAGATGCCGAGGATGAGCTCGAGCGACTTGCGGCCGGCGCGCCCATCGGTTTCGGGGGCTGCTTCACCGCGCAGCACCGCCAGCACGTTCCGGTAGTAGCCGGCGTGCCCGAACCCGTACACGCTGGACGGATGCGTGGTGGCCTGCGCCACCAGCGCGTCGTCTTCGTCGCCGTCGGCAAAGGTCCAGTGCTCGATGCGGTTGACGGCCGTGCCGCCGATCCGCACGGTTCCCTTTTCCCCCAGCAACGTCAGTGACCCCTCGAGGTTCCTCGGATACGTCAGCATCGTGACCTCGATAACGCCGAGCGCGCCGGAGCGGAATCGCATCACGGCGATCCCGGTGTCCTCGGTCTCGATCCGCCGGGCAAGCGTGGCCGTCTTCGCGATCACGCTCTCCACCGGACCGACCAGCCATTGAATCAGGTCCACGTAATGCGATGCCTGGTTCATGAAGGCCCCGCCATCGAACTCCCACGTGCCACGCCACGGCGCCTGGTCGTAATACTCCTGCGGCCGCGTCCAGCGCACGGTGGTGTTGGCGAGATAGATCCGGCCGAACCGACCCTTGTCGAGCGCCCGTTTTACGAGCTGCACGGACGGGTTCAGGCGGTTCTGCTTGACGACGAACAGGTGCACGCCGTGTTCATCACAGGCATGTACCAGGTCATCGGCGGCTGACAACGTGATCGCCATCGGCTTCTCGCAGATCACATGCCTGCCGGCGCGAGCTGCCAGAATCCCGTGCTGTGGATGCAGGCCGGATGGCGTGCAGATCGCGACGGCATCGCACAATACGTCCGCAAGCATCCTCGGATACACCGTGAACCAGGGGACGTCGTTCTGCTCCCCCGCCACGCGCGCGCGCTGCTCAACGATGTCGCAGACCGCGGCCAGCTCGAGGCCTTCCACCTCGCGAATGGCATCCAGGTGCGTCTGGCTGATGCGCCCGCACCCCACCAGGGCCACGCGAACGGTGGCGCTCACGTCGATTCCCGGCGGAGCACATTCCTTTCCAGCACGTACCGGGTCCCGCACACCGTGCAGCGGACCTCGATGTTGCGGTCCGGGCTCGGCGCCTTGACCTGCAGGCTCAGTGCCTGCCCGCACTGGCACATCCACCCGGTCTGCCGGGCCGGGACGCCCGTGACGAGCGCGTAGTCGGGGACGTCCCGCGTCACCACCGCTCCCGCGCCGACGAAGGCATATTCACCGAGCGTGATACCGCAGATGATCGTCGCATTGGCGCCGATCGAGGCGCCCCGCCTGACGAGTGTCCGCTGGTACTCGTCCTTGCGGGACACGTGGCTGCGCGGGTTGATGACGTTCGTGAACACCATCGACGGGCCGCAGAAGACGTCGTCCTCGATCTCGACGCCCTCGTAGATCGACACGTTGTTCTGGACCTTGACGTTGTTGCCCATCCTGGTCCCGGGCATCATCACCACGTTCTGCCCGAGGTTGCAGCGCTCGCCGATGACCGCGCCGGGCATGACGTGACAGAAGTGCCAGATCTTCGTGCCGTCGCCGACGGTCGCGCCGTCGTCCACGTACGCCGACGCATGGACGAATGCCGGCGGCAGCCCGCTCACGTCGACGCCTCGCGCGACGCAAGGGGTGGCGAGGCGCGCGGGCCCGTCCGGGCATCCGCGTCAGGCGACACGTCGGCCGGGGCGCCCGGCTCGGTGCCGCCGCTCAGGTCCCGCGCCGCCCTGCCGTCCCGATGCCACTCCTGGAGCGACCGGACGCTGGGCTTCCGGGACCGCAGCGCGAGGATCGCGTCACCGGCGGCGGTCGCCGCCGACATGGTCGTCGTGTACGACACGCGCTGCGCGATGGCGGTCCGCCGCAGCAGGTAGTCGTCGTGCTGCGCATGCTTGCCTAACGGCGTGTTGATCAGGAGCTGGACCTCGCCGTTGACCATCAGGTCGATGCCGTTGGGTCGTCCCTCGTGCACCTTCCGGACCTCGCGCGCCGGGATCCCCCGGCCCTTGAGGTACCGGGCGGTCCCGTCGGTGGCGTAGAGCGTGAAGCCCATCTCGTGGAACCGTCCTGCGATCGGGATGAGCGCCGGCTTGTCGTCGTCGATCACGGTGACGAAGATCGCGCCCTCGAGCGGAAGCTCGTTGTCAGCGGCCTCCTGCGCCTTGGCGAACGCCATGCCGAACGAGTCGGCGATGCCCATCACCTCGCCGGTCGACCGCATCTCGGGACCGAGGATCGGGTCGAAGGCCCGGAACTTGGTGAACGGGAAGACCGCCTCCTTGACCGAGAAGTACGGCGGGACGATCTCTGACGTGAATCCCACGTCGGCAAGCGTTTCCCCGCACATCACCCGCGCGGCCAGCGATGCCAGGGGCACGCCGATCGCCTTCGACACGAACGGGATCGTCCGGCTGGCGCGCGGGTTCACCTCCAGCACGTAGACAACCCCGTCCTTCACCGCATACTGGACGTTGATGAGGCCCACCACGCCGAGCCGCAGCGCCAGCGCCTCCGTGTGCCGCTTCATGACGTCGATGTGCCGCGCCTCGATGCGGTACGGCGGCAATACGCAGGCCGAGTCGCCGGAGTGCACGCCGGCATCCTCGATGTGCTGCATCACCCCGCCAATCACCACGCTCGTTCCATCGGAGATCGCGTCGACGTCGGCCTCGAACGCGTCCTCGAGAAAGCGGTCGATCAGGACCGGCCGGTCCTCGCTGACGCGCGCCGCCGTCTCGAAGTAGAACCGGAGTGACGTCTCGTCGTAGACGATCTGCATGGCCCGGCCGCCCAGCACGTACGACGGACGGACGAGGACCGGATAACCGATGCGGTCCGCGGACTCCACCGCTACCTCGATACTGGTCGCGGTGCCGTTCTCCGGCTGCCGGATGCCCAGCTCTCGCGCGACTTCCTCGAACCGCCTCCGGTCCTCGGCGACGTCGATGGCATCCGGGGACGTGCCCAGGATCGTGACGCCCGCCGCTTCCAGCGCCCGCGTCAGCTTGAGCGGCGTCTGGCCGCCCAGCTGCACGATCACGCCCTTCGGTTGCTCGCGCTGTACAATCTCGAGCACGTCCTCGAGCGTGAGCGGCTCGAAATACAGCTTGTCCGAAACGTCGTAGTCCGTGGAGACGGTCTCGGGATTCGAGTTGATCATGATCGCCTCGTAACCCCGCTCGCGCAGCGCCATCACCGCCCGCACGCAGCAGTAATCGAACTCGACGCCCTGGCCGATCCGGTTCGGGCCGCTGCCGAGAATGACGACGGATTCCCGGCCGGTTCTGGGAACCTCACTCTCGTCGTCGTAACTGCTGTAGAGATACGGCGTCGACGACGGGAACTCGCCGGCGCAGGTATCGACGATCTTGTACGCGGGCCGTACGCCCAGGCGCCAGCGCGTCGCGCGCGCCTCCTCCTCGGTCTCCCCGCGCATGGCGCCGAGCTGCCGGTCACTGAACCCCATCCGCTTCATGGTGCGGACGTCGTCGGCCGTTGGCTCCTTCAGGCCTGCGTACCAGCCCTCCGCCGTCAGCAGGTCTCTCATCTGCTGCAGGAACCACGGATCGATCGCCGTCAACCGGTACAGCTCGTCGTCGGCAAACCCCGCCAGCATGGCACGCTTGATCTGGAAGACGCGTTCCGGCGTCGGTTGCGCCAGCGCGCCGCGCAGGGCTTCGTCCGACTCGTCAGGCAGGCGGTCGTCCTGCAGGCGGGCGCTGATGGTCCATCCGCTGCGTCCGGACTCGAGCGCCCGCAATCCCTTCTGGAACGCCTCCTTGAACGTGCGGCCGATCGCCATCGACTCGCCGACCGATTTCATCTGCGTGGTCAGGCGGGGACTCTCGGCGGTGAACTTCTCGAAGGCAAACCGTGGGCACTTCACCACCACATAATCGAGCACCGGCTCGAACGACGCCGGAGTGGTCTTCGTAATGTCGTTGGTGATCTCGTCCAGCCGGTACCCGACCGCCAGCTTGGCGCCGATACGCGCAATCGGGAAACCGGTCGCCTTCGACGCCAGCGCCGACGACCGCGACACGCGCGGGTTCATCTCGATCACGACCATTTCGCCGTTCTGCGGGTTGGTCGCGAACTGGATGTTGCAGCCACCCGCCTCGACGCCGATTTCGCGGATGACCCGGCACGCCGCATCGCGCATCTCCTGGTATTCGCGATCTGTCAGCGTCATCGCCGGCGCCACCGTGATCGAATCGCCGGTGTGCACGCCCATCGGATCCAGGTTCTCGATCGAGCAGACAATGACGACGTTGTCGGCGAAGTCGCGCATCACCTCGAGCTCGAACTCCTTCCAGCCGAGCAGCGATCGCTCGATCAGTACCTGGCTCACCGGCGATTCGGCCAACCCGCGCCGGACGATGTCCTCGTACTCCTCGCGATTGTATGCTACGCCTCCGCCGGCGCCCCCGAGGGTGAAGGAGGGCCGGATGATGGCGGGATAGCCCGTGAACTCGGCAATCGCCTGCGCGTCTTCCCACGTGCGCGCAATGCGCCCCTGGGGCACCTTGAGCCCGATGCGCTCCATCGCCGCCGTGAACTCCTCACGGTCCTCGGCCATCCGGATGGAGCGTGCCTTGGCGCCGATCAGTTCAACGCCGTACTTCGCCAGCACGCCATTCTCCGACAATTTCATCGCGACATTCAGCGCCGTCTGGCCCCCCATGGTCGGAAGCAGGGCATCCGGCTTCTCGCGCGCGATCACCAGCTCGACGTACTCCGGGGTGACCGGCTCGAGATACGTCCGGTCGGCGACCTCCGGATCCGTCATGATCGTCGCCGGGTTGGAGTTCACGAGGATGACCTCGTACCCCTCCTCGCGCAATGCGCGCGCGGCCTGCGTGCCCGAGTAGTCGAACTCCGCCGCCTGTCCGATGACGATGGGACCGGAGCCGATCAGGAGGATGCGATGAATGTCGTTCCGACGGGGCATGTCGTGGCAGGCTTCAGGCTTCAGGCAGGCGTGCGCATCTCAAATCTCACGTCTCCCATCTCCCTTCTCGTGGTCCACCATCATCGCAACCAAACGCTCGAAATCTACCTCGGGTGTCCAGCCGAGTCGCGACCGCGCCCGCGCGGGATTGGCGAGGCGGAGTGGCGCATCGCCCGGTCGGATGAGCGCCGGATCCACGACGACGTGATCCTTCCCATTGAGCCCCACGCGGCGAAAGGCGAGTTCGTAGAAGTCGCTGATCGCATGCGCTTCTCCGGTGCCGATCACGAGGTCCAGCGGATCCGGTTGCTGCAGCATCATCCACATGGCACGCACATGATCAGCGGCAAACCCCCAGTCCCGGCGAACGTGGACCGAACCCAGTGTCAGCTTCTTGTCCTCACCGCGCGCGATCCTGGCGGCCGCGCGGGCGATCTTCCGGCTGACGAAACTCTCGCCGCGTCGCGGAGACTCGTGGTTGAACAGGATCCCCGTGACGGCGTACAGCCCGTGTTCTTCGCGGTAGCGCCTGACGATCTCTTCCGCCTCGAGCTTGGCCCGGCCATAAGGCGAAGCAGGCATCCTCGGCGCCGATTCGTCCTGCGCGTGGTCTTGGGCGGCGAACGTGTCACAGGAGCCGGCGAAGAAGCAGCGAACCGTCGGCAATTCGGTCGCGACCGACTCCAGCAGCAGGAGCGTGGGTACGACGATTCCGAGCAGCGTCCCGGCGGGATCGTTCCAGGAGGCGCCGACCCGGGAAGGACCGGCGAGATGGTAGATCTCGTCCGGGTGGTAGAGCGTCAGCAACTGACCCATGGCCTCGCGCGAGTCGAGTGCATTCTGCACCAGCTGCACCCGATCGAAGGCCCACGCGTACGGAGCCTGCCTCGCCGCCGCGATGTCGCGGGTTGTGCCGACGACCGAGTATCCCTTCCCGACCAGCAGCTCGGCCAGATAACTGCCATCCTGTCCGCTGACACCGGTGATCAGTGCCGTTGCCATCAGACGGGGTCCGTGCGGTGGGACCGATAAAGAAAAAGGAGCGCCGGAAGCGCTCCTTCTTGTGACACGGCGAGCGGCGTTGTCACGCGACCCTGGGAGCCCGTGGGGCCCGCTGGACCTTGCCCGCTCCCAGGCACCTCGTGCAGACACGGACCCTGGTGATCTTGCCGTCCACCAGGACTCGCGCGGTCTGGAGATTCGGCCGCCAGGTACGACGCGTGCGGTTGTTGGCGTGCGACACGTTGTTGCCGTAGGCAACGCCCTTCTTGCACACGTAGCAGCGACTGCGGTTGATCGCGGCCATCGGTCAGCCCTCCACCAGTTCGATGCGCGCCATCTCGGCGCCGTCACCCTTCCGGTGCCCGGTCTTCAGGATGCGCGTGTATCCTCCGGCGCGCTTCTGGAACTTCGGGCCGACTTCCGCGAACAGCTTGTCCGCGATCGCCCGCTGCTGCACGTGCCGCGAGACCAGGCGCCGGTCGTGCAGCGTGCCGCTGCGCGCGCGCGTGATCAGCTTCTCCACGAAGGGGCGAAGCTCCTTGGCTTTCGCCTCGGTGGTCTCGATCGCCCCGTGCTGGATGAGGGACATGGCCAACCCGCGCATCAGGGCAAGCTTCTGCTCTCCCGTGCGCCGGAGCTGACGCCCCGCTTTGCTGTGCCGCATTACTCCAGATCCTCCATCAGCTCATCATCCGGGGCGTTCGCGGCGGCCTGGCTGGGCGCCGTTCCCCAATCGAGGATCTTCACCCCTTCACCGTTTTCCTCGTACCGCATGCCGAAGTTCAGGCCTTCGCTCTCCAGCAGGTGGGCGATTTCCTGTAACGACTTCTTGCCGAAATTCTTGACCTGCAGGATCTGGTTCTCGGTCTGGCGAACCAGGTCACCCAGCGTGCGGATGTTCGAGTTCTTCAGCGAGTTCACCGAGCGGACCGACAGGTCCAGGTCATCGATCAGCGTCTTCAGCCGCTGGGCGAGCTTGGCGGCATCGCCCGTCTGCGCGTCGCCGCCCGGTGTGACCGTGGCGGATGTGCTCGAGCCGAACCCGGCGAAGTACTGGAAGTGCGTCTGCGCGAGCGCCGCCGCGTAGCTCACCGCTTCCTCGGGGGTGATGGTGCCGTTGGTCTCGACCGTGAGCGTCAGCCGGTCGTAGTCCGTACGCTGGCCCACGCGCGTTTCCGCCACCGTGAAGTTGGCGCGCCGGACCGGATTGTAGAGCGCGTCGATCTTCACCAGGTCGACGGGCAGGCCGCGGTCGGCGACATGCTGGTCCGCCTCCACGTAGCCACGCCCCTTGTTCACGTACAGCTCGACGCTGATGTCCCGGTCGTCCTGGAGCGTGAACAGGTGATGACGGGCGTCGATGACCCGCACGTTGGCATTCTGCTCGATGTGAGCCGCGGTGACCGCGCCCGCCTCGGAGCGGGAAATGCGCAGCACGACCTCCTCGGACTCGTCGCCCATGGCGAGCACGAGGTTCTTGAGGTTGCCGATGATGAGGTGCACGTCTTCGACGACGCCGGGCACGGTCTGGTGCTCGTGCACGACGCCATCGATGCGGAACCCCCAGACCGCGCTTCCGCGCAAGGAGGACAGCAGCATGCGCCGCATCGCATTGCCCAGCGTGTGGCCGTAGCCCCGCTCGAGCGGCTGGACGCGGAACTCCGCGATGTTCGAATTGTCCTCGCGGCGGTGCACTTCAACCAGCTGCGGAAGGACGAGACCCTTGAGATCGATTGCCTTGCTCATGAACGCATTATCCTGTCGTGGTCATGCCGGGCAGTGCCTCGGCAACGCCCCACCCCGCCCCTGGCGCGCGGTGGGTTCGTGAGGGATCCAGGGTCCCGACCGATCTGAGTTGCGAAGTTGAGAAGTTGCGAAGAGGAGAAGATGAGAAGTTCAACTTGGCAACTTGGCAACTTGGCAACTACTTCGAGTAAAGCTCCACCACCAACTGCTCCTGCGCCGCAATCGGAATGTTCGGCCTGGTCGGACGCTCCAGCATCCGGCCGCTGAACGTACCGCGATCAACCGCCAGCCACGACGGCGATGCGCCGCGCGACGCATGTTCCATCGCACTCTGGATGAATCCATTCTCGCGCGAACCGGTGCGGACACGGATCTCCTGCCCTGGCAACACGACGAAGCTCGGGATATCGACCGTGCGGCCGTTGACCTCGATGTGCCGGTGACGCACGAGCTGTCGCGCCGCCTTGCGGCTCGACGCGAACCCGAGCCGATAGACCATGTTATCCAGCCGGCTTTCCAGCGCCGCCAGCAGGTTATGACCGGTGATGCCCGGTAGCGTGGAGACGTGCTCGAACGTGTTCCGGAACTGCTTTTCCGAGATGCCGTAAATACGGCGGATCTTCTGCTTTTCGCGAAGCTGCTTGGCGTATTCCGATGCCTTGCGACGCCGCGCGGTGGCCTGGCCATGCTGGCCGGGCGCATACGGGCGGCGCTCCACCGGGCATTTCTCGGTGAAACACTTCGTTCCCTTCAGGAACAGCTTCGTGCCTTCGCGACGGCACTGGCGGCAGCTCGGCCCCGTGTAACGCATCGGTCAGACTCTCCGGCGCTTCGGGGGACGGCATCCGTTGTGCGGAATCGGCGTGACGTCCTTGATGGACTTCACCTGAAGACCCGCGGAAGCCAGCGCCTGGATCGCGGATTCACGGCCGCTGCCAGGCCCCTGCACGCGCACGTGCACGCGACGGACACCCATCGAGAGGGCTTCACGCGCCGCCTGCTCCGCCGCAACCGTCGCGGCGAACGGCGTCGACTTCTTCGACCCCTTGAATCCCGCTTTTCCCGCCGATCCCCACGCCACGGCGTTTCCGCCCATGTCGGTAATGGTGATCGTGGTGTTGTTGAACGTCGCGCTGATGTGCGCGACGCCTTCGGCCTCGATTACGCGCTTGGTTTTCTTGCCTGTAGCCATGTGAAACGAGATATGAGATGGGAGATCTGAGATGGGAGATGAACATCTCCCCTCCCAACCACCCTGATTACTTCGTCACTTTCTTCTTGCCGGCGATTGCGCGACGCGGGCCCTTCTTGGTCCGGGCGTTCGTGTGCGTGCGCTGACCACGAACCGGCAGTCCGCGACGGTGCCTGATGCCGCGGTACGAGCCGATGTCCATCAGGCGCTTGATGTTCATCGCGACTTCGGTGCGCAACGCACCCTCGACGCGATAGTCCTTTTCGATCGCCTGACGCAGGCGGTTCACGTCCGCATCGGTGAGATCACGGACGCGCAACGCCGCACTCACACCGGTCTTCTCGAGGATCTCGCGCGCGGTCGTGCGCCCCACGCCGAAGATGTATGTCAACCCGATCTCGACCTTCTTGTCGCGAGGGAGATCGACGCCTGCAATACGAGCCATGTCAGCCCTGCCGCTGCTTGTGCTTGGGGTTGCGCTTGCAGATGATGCGCGTCACCCCGTTGCGTTTCACGACGCGGCAATGTTCGCAAATCGGCTGGACGCTTGTTCTGACCTTCACATCATCTCCGTCGCTGTCGGACCGGCAAATCGGCCAAGACGCTGAAAATAGACACCTTACGGTGCCCATGCAAGGGACGGAGGAGTGCTGTTCAGGGGGCCGGTGAGCGGTCCGCCTTCGTGAGTTCGGCGTGTACTCGCCGCATCGCATCCGCCGGGTCTGACGCCGCGGTAACGGTCCTCCCCAGAACCAGGTAAGTCGCGCCGGCTCTCGCCCCGCCCTCGGGCGTCACGACGCGGCTCTGATCGTGGGTCGCATCACCGCTGAGCCGGACGCCGGGGACCAGGATGGCGAGTCTTCGGTGCTCCCGGGAAACACGTTCAGCCTCCTGTCCCGAACACACCACGCCATGCGCGCCGGCGTGGGCCACGACCGTGGAAAGCCTGCTGACCTCGTCGGGAATCGACTCCACGCGTCGCCCAATGGCGCCCCCGAATGTCGCGGCGTCAAGCGATGTCAGCACGGTCACCCCCAGGACACCGCATTCCTGGCCGGCGCCCTCAACGGCCGCCTCGATCATTCCTCGACCCCCCAGCGCGTGGACCGTCAGCAGCGACGCGCCGCAGGAGGCCGCGGCGCGGGACGCCGAGCGGACGGTGTTCGGAATGTCGTGAAACTTCAGGTCGAGAAAAACCCGCTTCCCCTCGTTCCGCAGCGCCTCGACGATCGAGGGACCGCAGGTGGTGAACAGCTCACTGCCCACCTTGTAGAAAGCGCACGAATCGCCCAGTCGCCGGACCAGCGACAGCGCTTCCTCCGCATCGGGGAAATCGAGCGCCACGATGGGAATCGGCGTCACGGCCATTCCAGGGTCCCGGTGAGTGAGGAAACGGACGAAATGCCACGGACTTCGCACCAGGATGCGATCTCGCGGAGCATCCGGCGCGGGAGCCGTGGATCGCGCATGGCCGCGGTCCCGATGGCAAACGCCGACGCGCCGGCGATGAGATACTGCAGGGCATCCGTCGCGCTGGCGATTCCGCCCACACCGATGATCGGCGCCTTGGTCGCGCGCCAGACCTTTGACGTGGCCAGCAGCCCGATGGGCAGGAGCGCACCACCACTGACGCCGCCGCTGCCGAACCCGAGTACCGGTTTCCGGGCTTCGAGATCGACGAGGAGGCCGGGCATGGTATTCACGACCGTCACGCCGTTCGCGCCGGCTCCGAGTGCCACCGTCGCCGTCATCGCGATGTCGGGAAGCGTCGGCGAGAGCTTCACGAACATCGGCAGCGACGTTGCCTGACGTGCGCGCCTGACGAGTTCCCGGAGCGCGTCAGGATCCGCGCCGAACTCCGTTCCTCCGGCCCTCACGTTGGGGCAGCTGACATTCAGCTCGAAACCGTGGGCACCGGGAACACCGTCGAGTCGCGCGACCACCTCGGCAAACTGCTCGAGGCGGCTGCCGACCACGTTGACCAGTACGCGCGCCGACTTCACGCGGGAGGCCAGCCACGGCAGGTGCTCGGCGCGTACCGCTTCGACGCCGGGGTTCGCCAGGCCGACTGCGTTCAGCATGCCGGAGGCGAACTCCGCCACGCGTGGGGCCGCGGCGCCTGCCCGTGGTTCGACGCTGACGGCCTTGGTCACGAGGCCACCCAGCGAGTCGATGTCGATCACGCCGTCCAGCTCGCGCCCGTAACCGGCGGTGCCGGAGGCGAGAAAAAGCGGGTTCTGTAGTGAGAGTCCGGCCAGTTCGACGGCGAGTCGCGACGTCGTGGCCGTGGCGCTCATCGGCCGCTGAATGCCGCCCCGCCCCGCCGCGCATAGTCGGCGAGGTACTTGGTGGTTGCGCTGGCGATTGCCTCAGCGAGTTGCTGCTGGCCTCGCGCGCTGGCGAGCCAGGTCGCCTCGGCGGCGTTCGTGCCGAAGCCCACCTCCACGAGTGCCGCCGGCATGTGCGCGGCAATCAGGACGGCGAACCCTGCCTGCTTGACGCCGCGGTCACTGCCTGACGGATGCACCGGCTTCATCCCGGCCTGCACCGTGGCGGCCAGTTCACTCGATTCACGCAGGTGCGCGTTCTGCAGCATGTCTCCGACCACGAGCGCCAGCGGATCACCGGGTCCGTTGTCCTCGTCCAGGAACCGGTCAGCGTCGTTTTCCATCTCGGCCACGCGCCGTTCATCCTCGGTCTTGGCGTCGGAGAGGAAATATGTCTCGAAACCGCGCGCCGAACGAGGGCTCCGCCAGCGCGGGTTGGCCGCGTTCACGTGGATCGACAGGAAGAGCGTCGCCTCGGCGTTATTGGCGATGCGACCGCGATCGCGCAGCGCGATCAGCGTGTCGGTGTTCCGCGTCATGAGGACATCGACGCCCCGCGCGATCAGGGCCGCGCGCAGCTTTCTGGCGATGGCCAGCGTGATGTCGGCCTCGTAGACCTTTCGACGGGTCGTCGTCGTCCCGCTCATCCCGCGATCGGGGCCTCCGTGTCCGGCATCGACGACGACCAGCTGGCGCGCGGGACGGACCGGCGCGCGATCCTCACGACCGGCAGCGGCCGCGGCCGAATCCGTGAGCTGGAGCGTGAAGAAGAGGGCTTGGAGAATCATCGTTTGCGAAAGGCTCGGGCCATGTCGCGCTCCGCGTCGCGGCGGCGCGCGTCATCGCGCTTGTCATGGAGTTTCTTCCCTCGGGCCAGGGCCAGGCTCACCTTTGCGCGTCCGCGACGGAAGTACAGCTCCAGGGGGACGAGCGTTAGTCCCTGCCGTTCGACGGCCCCTATGAGCCGACGAATCTCCCGCTGGTGAAGCAACAGCTTCCGGGACCTTGCCGGTTCGTGATTGACGTACCCTCCGCTCCCGTACGGTGAGATGTGCGCGTTCAGGAGCCACAACTCGCCGTTCCGCACCATGCCGTATGCGTCACCGATGTTCGCTCGCCCCTCACGCAGGGACTTTACTTCCGTACCGGTCAGCACAATCCCAGCCTCAAAGGTGTCGAGGATCTGATACTCGTGGCGGACCGCTCTGTTGCGCGCGATACTCTGCCGATCCGCGTCCTTGCCGTTGGTGTCCGCCATTGACCGTCCGTTGGACACGCCGCCCCAGTGGGTGGTTTGCGCGCGTGGACAAAAGTTAGGCAGGGGGACCGGGCGACGGGAGTGTGTCCAACCTAACGCCGACCGCACCGCGGCGTCACGGGTTGCGGGACAGGCACGCCGCCCGGAGCGCCCCCGCATCGCGATGAATCCGGAACGCCCCGGATTCTTCGCGGTGAATCGCCGCGTGAACCCGGAGTGGCTTCTGGCGTACAAGCCGGTGTATCCTGCGCCGCGCGATGGTTTCCAACGGACTGCCAAGCTCCGTGTTACCCTCCACTGATCGCGCGCAGATCCGGGTTGGTCGGCGTTTGGTGGAGGTGCGACGTCATCCACCGGATCCTCGGCGGAAATTGACGCGGCCCTCCAGCCTCGATTACGTTCCTGCCCCCGCGCCGAAGTGGTGGAACTGGTAGACGCGCTGCATTCAGGGTGCAGTGGGCGACAGCCCGTGGGGGTTCGAGTCCCCCCTTCGGCACTGACAGTAAGGAATCGGCGCCCTTCCACAAACTGGCTGGGCGCCGGTTTTTTTTGGCGAACTCAACCGGGTCTCTTCGCCCAGACCGAGGGCGGCTGGTCCTCCGGCACGACGGCCACCCCGAATGCGGCGCGCAGCGCCTCCTGCGAGGCCTCGAGGTACCGCCTTACGATCGTCGCTGCGCGGCCGGCATTTCCGGAGACGTCACGGACGCCTAACCGGTCGAGGAAAACGCGCGCCGCACGAACGTCACTGGGCTCGGTCGTTGAGCGATCCGCGAAGGCGGCGCGGAAATACGCCAGCCGCTGATTGAGCTGCCGCTCTGCCACCGCGACCATGCCGGCGGCCACGCTGCGGTCCATGTGCAACGCCTGGCGCATTTCACGCGCGACGAGCGAACCGGTCGCGTCATCGAGTGCATCGCGTTCTGCGACGAGAAGCGCGAAGGCACGTCGCGCATACCGCAGTTCCCATCGGGCTCGATCGCTGTCTCCGTCGCCAATGGCAGCAGTGAGCCACGCGACGTCGGCCTCATCGGGTTCGGATGACGCGTCGGCGACGTACGCCTGCACCGCCCTCCGCCGTTGCTCCACGACCTTCGATTTCCCGAAAGGCCAGACCACGATCGGTGCCCTCAGGCCTTCAGGACGGGCAACCCGACGCGCGAGCGCACCGACGGTTCGTCCTGCAGAAGGTCGGCCAGGTGGACACTTTCGAGGGCCTCGTCGATCCGCTGCTGGAGCATCATCCACACCGGACGGATGCTGCAGTTGGACGAATCGGCGCAGCGGTCCTCGGCGACCGGATGCGTCAGGCAGCGCACGTCAAACGTGGTGTGCTCCGAGGCCGACACCACCTGGCGCACGGAAATGTCACCGGGGTGCCGCGCCAGGACATATCCTCCGTGCGCGCCACGCACGCTGGTGACAATGCCGGCCCGGCGCATGCGCAGCAGGATCTGCTCGACATAATCGGCGGGTAATCGCTCCTGGGTCGCGATTTCGCGGCCGGTGACCGGCCCATCGCCATAGCGGCGCGCGAGGTTCAGCGAGCAGATGAGGCCATACTCGGCCCAGGTCGTGATGCGCATCAGGACAGAAAGCTAGTGCGTGCCCTGCCTCATCGCGATTGCCTCATCCGCCGGATGGCGCCGGGCCATGCGTGCCGCCCGGCACTCCGATCTCGGTCATCCGGCGCAGATCCAGGACGGTGTCGACCTCGGACGGCGGAAGCACGCCCTCCCGCCGCACCAGGTCCCTGATCAGCACTCCTTCCTTCACCGATCGCTTGCTGAGTTCCGCCGCGGCCGCGTAGCCGATCTGCGGCGCCAGTGCCGTGGCGAGTGCCGCCGAACGCTCCACCCAGTACGCGCACATCTCGCGGTTCGGTTCAATACCGCGCACGCATCGTGTATCGAGCACGGTCGCCGCATTCGTGAGGATCCGCATCGAGAGCAGGACGTTATGCGCGATCACCGGCATCATGACGTTCAGCTCCAGCTGACCATGCTCCGCCGCCATGGAGACGGTGGTGTCGCAGCCAATGACCTGGAAGCAGACCTGGTTCACCATCTCGGGAATCGACGGATTGATCTTTCCGGGCATGATCGAGGACCCGGGCTGCACGGCCGGCAGCCTGATCTCATCGATGCCGGTGCGAGGTCCCATGACCATCAGCCGCAGGTCGCTCACGATCTTGCTGAGATCGAGCGCCAGCACGCGGAGCGCGGCGGAGAATCCCGCCGCGTCTCCCATGCTCTGCATGAGCTGGACCGGGTCCGTTCCAACGCGCAGGTCCAGGCCAGTGATGGCACGCAGGTGCTTGTTCATCAGTGCCGGGTATTCCGGCTCGACCGTAACCCCGGTGCCCACCGCGCTGCCGCCGATGCCGAGGTCACGCAGGTAGTCCGCGCACTGAGCCACCCTCCGCAGCCCGCGGTCGATGGTACCGGCGTACGCCATGAACTCCTGTCCCAGCCTGATGGGCATCGCATCCTGCAGGTGCGTGCGCCCGGCCTTCACGATATCGTCGAACTCCCTGCCCTTCGCGGCGAGCGCGTCCCGCAATGAACCGAACGCGCGCTCGAGGGCCGGCAGCTCGGCGAGGCACGCCAGACGGATCGCGGTCGGAATCGTGTCGTTCGTGCTCTGCGCCATGTTGACGTGATCATTCGGATGCACGGGCTGATACGTGCCGCGGGTGCCGCCGAGCAGTTCATTGGCGCGGTTCGCCAGGACCTCGTTCACGTTCATGTTGTGCGACGTGCCCGCACCCGCCTGGTACGGATCGACGACGAACTG
>DAIUET010000024.1:0-16374 GCA_036845045.1 Gemmatimonadaceae bacterium
TCAGCCAGCCCGCCACTGGGCGAGGAGTATAGCATACTTGCTATCCCTACTTCGCTTGCCAGGCGGTGCCTTCGGGGCCGTCTTTGACTTCGATCCCGAGGTCCAGAAGGCCGTCCCGGACGTGGTCCGCGAGTTGCACCATCGCGTCGCCAGTGGCCTGGTGTTCACGCCCGAACGCGGATTCGGCAACCCGAAGCGCTTCACGACTGGTGGCCAGCGCTTCGGCGAGGCGACCCTGGCGGCGCTGGTTCGTCGAGAGTGCCTGCAGGATCGTGACCCGCCGTTCGGCGAGCAACCCCGTGTCGGGCAGGATGTCGAGCGCCTGACGATACAGTTCCTCCTGGCGTGCACCCCCGGTGAGCCACCCCAGCTCGTACAACGCTTCAGCGACGCCGGGATGATCGAAGGGCAGCGCGTCCTGTCGCAGCTCCACCGCCTCGGTGACCAGCTCACGAGCGCGCTCCATGTCGTTGCGGGCGCGGTGGACCCAGGCGAGGTGGATGAGGCTCTCCGGCAGGTCACCGCGTGCGTCATCGGGAAGGGTTCGGCGGATTGTGATCGCCTGGTCGAGCAGGCGCCCGGCATCATCGAGCCGTCCGAGATGCAAGGACATCTGTCCAACCACGTCGAGCAGGCGCGCCTGTACTGACGGCTGGTTCGAGAGCGCGTTCGCGCGCGCGGCTCCGCGACGGAGGAGGTCGAGCGCCGTGAGGCTGGACGCGGTCAGGGTGTCGTCGACATCGCCACTGCGGAAGAGTTCCAGCATGAAGTCGGTGACAGCCTGCGACTGTGCCCTGGCCAGCTCGGCGCGGTCCCGTTCGCGGCTGGCACGACGTTCCTGGACGACCGCGATTCCCAGGCCCGTGAGCAATCCCGAGATCATCAGCGCCGTGGTCACAACCTCCACGCGATGGCGGCGCACGAACTTGCCAAGGTGATACCTGCGGCCACCGGGGTGCGCGATCACGGGCAGGTGAGCCAGGTACCGTTCGAGGTCCTCCCGCAGCATGTCCGCTGAAGCGTACCGTTCCTCCGGTTGCTTGCGCAGAGCCATGGAGACGATCCCGTCCAGGTCCCCACGGAGTAAATCGGCGAGTCTCTCCGCTGTCGTCCCACGCGACGTGGCATCCACATCACCTCGCGACGCTCGCGCGCTGGGCGGTTCCACCTCCTGCGCGCTGATGGCCGTCGACATGTCCGTCGCCGAACCTCTCGTCAGGCGGTATGGCGGGCGTCCGGTCAGCAGGACGTAGAGCAGCACGCCCAGGGAATAGATATCGGTGGCGGTGCTGAGCGGGTCGCCCCGGATCTGCTCAGGGCTGGCGTAATCGGGCGTCATCGCCCGGAGGTCGTGCGTTCCCTGGCCGCCGTCAGCGCGGGAGAGCGCCGGGTCGAGCAACTGAGCGATGCCGAAATCGAGCAGGTGCACGCGGCCGTCGCCGGTGACGAGGATGTTCGAGGGCTTGATGTCGCGATGGATGACCAGTTGCCGGTGGGCGTGCTGCACCGCGGCACAGACGTCGCCGAACAGGCGGACCCGCGCGCGAAGGTCAAGGCGTCGCTGATCGCACCACTCGGTGATGGGGAGGCCGTCGACGTATTCCATCACGAGGTACGGGCGCCCGTCTCCGGTGATACCACCATCGAGCAACCGCGCGATGTTGGGATGCACCAGGCCGGCGAGGATCTGCCGTTCCGCCAGGAAACGGCGGTGCAGCGGGTCGTCGTCACTCGCCGACTCGATCAGCTTGATCGCGACCCGCTGCTCGAAGTGGCCGTCGGCCCGTTCGGCCAGGTAGACGACGCCCATTCCGCCGCGTCCGAGCTCGCGGAGGATGCGATAGGGACCCACGCGATCCGGCGGCGAAAGTTCCACGACGCGTGACACGGGAGTCAGCCGACCGGCCATTGCGTCCATGACGCCGGGCTTTGCGTCAGACTCCAGCAGGGAGTGGAGTTCCGCCGCCAGTGCCGGATCCGCGCGCTGGGTATCGTCCAACAGGCGCGCGCGCTCCGGTTCAGTTGCCGCAAGCGCCTGCGAGAAGAGTTCCTGGAGCCGCTGCCAGCGTTCGCGGTCCATCGTCAGGATTGCGCGGGGCTCCCCGCGGTTGGGGGTTCGGCGGCCAGCTCGCGATGCAGCCAGGCGCGCGCGAACGTCCAGTCGCGGCTGACGGTCGCGGGCGCGATGTGGAGCGCCTCCGCGGTTTCGTCCAGGCTGAGCCCACCAAAGAACCGGCACTCCACGACGCGGGCCTGGCGAGGATCGAGTCGCTCCAGCCGTTCGAGTGCATCACTCAGCGCGATCAGGTCGTCGAGCGACGTCTCGGTGGCGGCGGCGCCGTGTTCGTCCAGCGTCAGGGTGGTGCTTCCGCCACCGCGTTTGGCGGCTGACCGCCGCATGGCGTGATCGACCAGGACATTCCGCATTGCGCGTGAGGCGATGGCGAAGAAGTGGGCACGATCTTTCCAGTCGACGCCCTGAAAGGGTACGAGCTTGAGAAACGCCTCGTGAACCAGGTCCGTCGGCGCGAGCGTATGGTCCGTGCGTTCATGCCGGAGGCGCGCCCTGGCGATACGCCTCAACTCATCGTAGACGCGCGGGAGGAGCCGATCGAGTGCGGACGAATCACCGGCGGCGTGCGCGCGCAGGAAGTTGGTGATCTCCGTGGCGTCGGGGTCCATCGGCCTGGGTGGTTGGCGTCCCCTGATAAGGTATCGACAGGATCAGCGAATGGGACCGGACCTCCGCCCGACAACCCCCATTTCCCGGATCGCCCGGGATAGCCCTTGCCGACATCCCGGAGGAATGCGAGCGTTACCGGGTCCATTGTCCAACGCGTTAGGCGCCGCTCCGTACCAGGCGCAGCTCCCACTTCGGCACGTCCGTCGGCAGGTCTTCCGCCGAACCCCGATCAGGTCTCCCCATGCAACCATGGCTGCTGCCCGTCGAAGGAGTGCACCGAGACCAGAGGGTCGACCAGTGAGCGGATCCCCCGCCGCGGCGGCGCCCGCCATTGAGGTGCAGGACCTCACCAAGGATTATGGCGCCATCACGGCGGTCGCCGGGCTCTCGTTCGTTGTGAAGGCGGGCGAGGTGCTCGGCCTCGTCGGACCGAACGGAGCAGGGAAGACCACCACGCTGCGTGCACTGTGCGGGATCATCACCCCGACCGGCGGGACGATTCGCGTCGCGGGCCACGACCTCCAGCGGGACGGCGCAGCCGCAAAAGCGCGCCTCGCCTTCATCCCGGATGAACCCCAGCTCTTCGACTATCTGACGGTCGAGGAACACCTGCGGTTTACCGGACGATTGTACGGCGTTGCCGACGCGCCGGATCGCATTCCCACGTTGCTCGAGGAGATGGAGTTGACGGAGAAGCGATCGGTCCTGCCGCTGGAGCTTTCGCGAGGAATGCGCCAGAAGCTCGCGATCGCCTGTGGTCTCCTGCACCGTCCCTCCGTGCTGATCCTGGACGAGCCCCTGACCGGCCTTGACCCGGCCGGGATCCGGCGGATGCGAGCGACCATTGCCACCAGGGCACAGCAGGGCACGGCGGTGGTTCTCAGCTCGCACCTGCTCCACCTGGTCGAGGCCCTCTGCACCACGCTGCTGGTCATCCACCGCGGCCGTGCCGTCGCGTCAGGCACGCCCGACCAGATCATGGCCGAGAGACCTGACCTGGCTGGCCTCAGCCTCGAGGAGCTGTTCCTCGCGCTGACCGGCGATCGCGCCGCCGATTCCGCGGCGTCGTGATTACGGCGCTCTGGTACCTGATCTGGCGCACGTCGGTCAACCGTCTGGCACGTCAACTCAAGCGGGTGCGCAGCCCGCGTTATGCAGTTGCCATGCTGATCGGCGTGCTCTTCCTCGCTTCAATGCTCTGGCAACCCGGCGGGACCGGCGGAACTCCGGAAGGCGGCCACGGCCCGTTCACGCCGATGCGGGCCGCGTCCGGCGTGGGCATCGCCTTCCTCCTGCTGCTCGGTGCCGTGCACCTCTGGTTCAGCCGGGATACACTGCTGGCGCTGGCGTTCCAGCCGGCCGAGGTGCAGATGCTGTTCCCGGCGCCCATTTCGCGCCGCATCCTGCTGGCGTATCGCGTCGCGCGCGTGCAGTTGCTGGTCGTGCCTAACGCGATCTTCTGGATGTTCGTCCTTCGCTACTGGGGCAGCACCCAGCCGGCCTTCGTGCGCTTTGGCGCCGCCTGGGCGTTCTTTTCGTTCCTCACCCTGCACCGCGTGGGCGCCGCGCTCGTACTCGTCCCGCCGGTGCGCGGGGTTCGCCGGGGAGTCCTGCTCGTGGCACGGGCGGTCGTCGTCGCGGCGGTCATCGCGCTGGTGGCCGGCGTTGTCCCATCCGTCTTCTCCGTCGTGGGTGGCGACCAGGCGTCGATATGGCGCGCGTTGAACGATGCCGTGCGCGTGCCACCTGCGTCGGTCGCCCTGGCGCCGTTTCAGCTGCTGCTGGCACCGTTCTCCGGGGAGGATTTCCGCGCAGCCCTGTTCTCGCCGCTGCTGCTCGCGATTGCTGCACAGCTGCTGTGGATCCGTCTCGCGTCCACGGTGGCGTTCGAGGAAACGGCGGCAACCGCGTCGCACGACTTCGCGCAGCGGGTGGCGGCGCTCCGTCGCGGCGGCCTGGCATCCACCAGCAACGCGACAAGGACCGTCGCGAGAAGTCGCTGGATCCCCCTCGCGCCGACCGGGGCGCCGGCGGTCGCCATCGCCTGGAAGAACACGATGTCCATGGTGCGCGGCGGAATACTTCGCGGAGCGCTCATCACCCTCGTCCTGATTGCCGCGCTGACGGCCCTGCTGCAGGCGCTCCCCCTGCCCGCGGAGGACAAGGCGCGGATCGGACTGATGCCGGGCGGTTGGATGCTGATGATGTCGGTGTTGATGGGTGCGCGGGTCGTCCGGCACGACCTCCGACAGGATCTGCTCAGCCTGTCGTTGCTCAAGACCTACCCCCTGCGTGGGTCCCAGATCGTCCTGGCGGAGCTGGCCCCGCCGACAATTGCCCTCACCGCTTTTCAGTCCGCGCTGGTCGCCATCATGCTGGCGTCCGTGCCACCCTCAGCCAGCGCCGCCTTCACGGCGGTTCCCCCGGGGGCCGCGGCGTTGCTCGTCATCCTCGCGTTAGGCGTGGTCAACGCCATGAGTACGGCGATCCAGAATGCCGTGGCGCTCATGTTACCCGCATGGGTCCAGCTCGGAGCGCGGAATCCGGGCATCGAGTCCCTCGGTCAGAGCGTGCTGTCGTCACTCGGCATCGTCTTCGTCCTCGGCCTTTCGTTCGTGATGCCCGTGGTGGCCGGTGCGCTCGTTTGGGCCTTCACTCAATCACTCTACGGCGACCTCACCATCATCGCAGCCGTCCTCGCCGGCATCTTCGTCCTTGCCGCCGAAGTCGCGCTCGCAGTGATATCTCTCGGCCGTCTCCTCGAGCGAACCGAGCCCTCGGCTATCACCTGACCAGTCTGACGGGCCTCACGGCCGAGAATTATCGGCGCCTCAAGTCCAGTCCCCGTCAGCAGCGGCGGTGTGAGTGCCGTCCGCTTCGGTGGCGCGGACGGAGCCTGGGCTGCAAGTTCAGCGACGCCAGTGGTGGCACCCCGGATGGTGTTGAAGCGCCTTCGGCAGGTCCTGACCTCCGGCGCGACGGCACCATCACCCCTCTTCACAGGAGCCCTCATGACCGCAGTGAAAGTGACCTCGAACCTCGGAATGCTGTTGCTCGCCATCTGGCTCATTCTTTCCGGGCTCATCTCCCTGCTCAGCCTGACGTTTTCCGGACTGGGCATGCTCATGGCGCTCCTCGCCCTCGCAGCGGGCGTCCTGATCCTCATGGGCCGTTAAGCGCGACCGACGCGGGCGGAGCCCCTTGGACATGGTACCCACCATCAGTGTCACGCGCTGGCGGCGAAGGCTGTCGCTCGTGCTTTCGCTCGTGGCTGCCTCGTCGGGGGCGCAGGCCCCGGCCGTGGCAGCCCGGCGACCGGTCATCGCCTCGGCAGCCCAGCTCCTTCCGTGGTCCGAGCAGATCACCGTTCGCGAGCAATGGCTGGTAAAGCGGCACGCGCTGCTCCTTCCCATGATGCGCCGCCACGACGTGGGGATGTGGATCGTCGTGAACGAGGAGTTCCATGATGATCCGCTCACGCAGTACGTCGCACCGCCGCGACCGTACACCGGTAACCGTGACGTCTTCGTCTTCGTGGACGGCGGCGCGGAGGGGCTGAAGAAATACGCCCTCACCGGCTACATCGAGGAAAACCTGGCCCGGTTCTTCGAAGCCCCCACGGCGGAACCGTTGCCCGCCGCGGCAACCCTCAAGGCGCTCTACGACAAGTGGCAGCCGAAAACGATCGCACTCGGCATCGGCGGTTCGCGCGGGCAGACGCGGTCGCTCGGAGAAGCGTCGCACCGATTCATCGCCGAGGCGATGGGACCCGAGGCAGTGTCGCGCTTCGTTCCCGCCGCACCGCTCATCATCGAGTACCTCGACACGCGCCTCCCTGAAGAGCTCGAGCATTATCGCACTGCGGTGGCGGTGACCGAGGAGATCGTCAGGCGGGCGCTGTCGGCCGAAGTGATCATCCCGGGCCGAACCACCGTCGGCGATGTGCGACGGGCTCTCTACGACATGCTGTGGGCCGCCGGCGTCCGCACCTGGTTCCAGCCAGACCTGCGCGTGCAGCGCGCGACCGGGGAGAACGCCACCTCGCGCGGCTTCCTCGCCGTGGCGCGCGAGAGTGTCGTCATCCAGCCCGGCGACCTGGTGCACATCGACTTCGGCATCACCTACATGGGCTTCGACACCGACTGGCAGAAAATGGCCTACGTGCTCAAGCCGGGTGAGACGCAGGCGCCGGCCGGCCTGCGGGCCGCGCTCCGCAACACCAACACGCTCCAGGACGCGCTCATGCTCCGCCACGCGCGTCCCGGCCTCACCGGCGGCGCGGTGTTCACGGCCACCATGGCGGAGATGAAAGAGCGGGGAATCGAGGCCATGATCTACTCGCACCCGCTGGGCGCACAGGGCCACGCGTTAGGTGCCTCGATCGACTTCCGCAGCGCCCAGCGGGCCAATCCGTCCGCGCAGACTCTGACGCTCCGGCCTGGCTCGTACATGTCGATCGAACTGAACACGGCCACGCCGGTACCCGAGTGGGGCGGGAAAAAAGTCTTTGTGATGATGGAGGACTGCGCGTACCTCACCGAGGAGGGATACCGTTTCTTCCGGCCACGCCAGGAGACGTTTTACCTGATCCCGGGTGGAGAGAGATAGTGCGGCTGGCGCCCGCGACGTCAGCGTTCCCGATGCTGTCGGCGCTGGCGCCCGCGGAACGGGCGGCGCTGGAAGCCCGTGCCCAGATGCGGTCGTTGAGCGCGGGGACAGTCTACCTTCGCGAGGGAGATTCGTGCGCCGGTATCGCACTGGTGGTCGCCGGTCGGATCCGGGTCTCACGCGCATCAGCCTCGGGCCGGGAGATCACGCTGTACCACATCGGTCCCGGCGAAACCTGCATCCTTACGGCCAGCTGCCTGCTGAGCAACGCACCCTATCCCGCGCAGGCGACGGTCGTGGAGGAGGTGACTGCGCTGCTGGTCCCCGCCGACGTGTTCCGGCACCTGGTGGCGGCGAGCGAGCCGTTGCGCGCCTTTGTCTTCGGGCAGTTCGGCAGCCGGCTCGACACCGTGATGGCGCTGGTGGAAGAGGTGGCGTTCGCGCGCGTGGATCGCCGCCTGGCCAGTTGGCTGGCGGCGGAGGCCGTCCGGCTGGACGCTCCGTTGTCGCTGAGCCACGAGGAGATCGCCTCGCAGGTGGGCACGGCGCGCGTGGTCGTGAGTCGCGTGCTCGAGACCTTCGAGGACAAGGGCTGGGTCACGCTGGGACGGCGCCGCGTGGACATCCGCGATCGTGCCGCCCTGGCGGCCTACGGTAACCAAAGTGACTGAACGCGGAATGGGATCGAGGTACCCTGTCACCGTACATCAACAGGAGTTTCTCGTGACGGCACACATTAGAAATACCGATCGTGTCCTGAGCGATATCCTGGGCGTGGCGTTGCTGGCGATGTTCCTGATCGCCGAAAGCTCACTGCGCTGGTGGGGCCTGCTCGGCATCGTTCCGCTGGCGACGGCGGCGCTGGGCTTCTGCCCGCTGTATGCAGTGCTGGGTATCAGCACCCGGGCCCGCTCGGTGCAACATTGAACGTGACGCAATGAAGCGGGGCGGCAGACCTTTCCCATGAAGCTCTGGATCGATGCCGATGCCGCCCCGCAGGTGGTGAAGGAGATCTGTTATCGCACATCGGACCGGCTGAAGCTCGACACGGTGCTGGTGGCGAATCACCGGCTGCTGCTCCCGGCCGGCTACGCGCACCTGCAGGCGATTCGCGTCGACGGATCGCACGACGCAGCAGACCGGTACATCGCCGAGCACGCCGAAGCGGGGGACGTTGCCGTAACGCAGGATATCCCGCTCGCGGCGTTGCTCGTGCCCAAGGGCGTCGCGGTGATCGATCCGCGCGGGGAGGTGTTCACGCCGGAGAGTATTGGTGAGCGTCTCTCGGTGCGGGACTTCATGGATGGGCTGCGGGGCAGCGGAGTGGACACCGGCGGTCACGCGGCCTATGGGCCGCGGGAAAAGCAGGCATTTGCCAACGCGCTCGATCGTGCGATCACCAGGGCGCTGAAGGGACGCTGACAGACACCACGACGGTTTGCGAGGCCGGCGGCGACTCCGTAGCTTGGGGGAACGATGACTGGCTTCAGGGGAAGGTGACTCCTCGCTGGCCAGTTTTCCGCCTAACGCCCGGTCGCAGAAATGCCACGCCCTCGATTGGCGCGAACGCCTGGACGCGGTGCGGACGGGGAAGACATTCGACAGGGACATCCATGAACCTCCCTCGGCGCCACGCCCTGGTGACGGCCGTCCTGCTCGGCGCCTGTGCCGGTGAGGGGCCTCCGATGAACCCGGGTGACAGCGTATCGGGTGCGCCGGCCGCGCAACCCATCGTGCTGATCGACTCCTCCATTTCACCGGCCGTTGCCGGACAGGACGGCTGGAACTACCAGCTGAGCTCACAGGCAGATCTCAATGGCGATGGTCAACCGGAGCGCGTGGTCCTCACGGCGCGCGTCGAAGTGATCCGCGGCCGTCCGGCGTGGGATGACGGGCAGCCGTGGCAGGTGTACATCGAGGAGCCGGGTGGGCATCGCACCTACGTGTATGCGCAACGCCTTCAACTCGGTTCGCTCACGATGCGAGTAGGACGGAGCGATGCCGGGGAACCCGCTACCGTAGTGCTGCTCGAGCATCTGCCCGACAGGCTTGGCGTCTACGAAGCGGCGTACCGGGGGCCTGATTCCCTGTCCGTTGCAGTGAGGTTCACGCGAGCACTGGATCCGCGTGGCGAGGCGGCGAGCCCTCGACTGCCCTGAACCGGTTTCGCCGGGAATTCGCACCCTGCGGTCGTGGGTCCACCTCATGCCAATGGCCGAGGACGGGCAGAGGCCAGTCCCGAGCCTCTTGACCGCCGCGCAAGGCCGGACGAATGATTCCTTACCCCCACTCACGGCGTGACGGCGATGAGCCTTTTTTGTTGCCGGACGGGTCGCCCGTCAAAGTCGTGGACGTGTTCTGACGTTCGAGGTACGCGCCGGTCTTTCGCCGGCACCAACCCTGCGACGCTGGACATCTGTGCCAGCGAAGGAGTCAGACATGTCACCATTCGGGAAGTCCGTGTCCACGCTGGCAGCGTTAGGCGCCCTGACGTCGTGCGGCAGTGATCCAGTCAGCCAGGAGCCGACGGACGCGCGTGTTGCCACGCAGGCCCCATCGCTGGCCGGCGTGCTGAACGCGCCTGACGCGCACTGCCGCCGTCACGTTGCGATCCTCGACGACTGCGATGCGACCGATCCGGCGTGGAACGCGACGGGCGGCTGCTCCCTCCGTGGCGGCGCGGTGGACGAGGCCGAGTTTTCCGCATTCGTCGTATCTCCGCTGGCGGCCGCCGTCGTTGGCCATCCCGCCTGGCGCAATGAGCCATCCTACCTTCGCGTCACGGCGGGCAGGAGCATCCTCGTCTCGAACGACGGAGGCCGCACTCACACCTTTACGCCGGTCGCCGAGTTCGGCGGCGGTCGCGTGCCCCCGCTCAGTTTCGGCCTGACCGCCGCGCCCGAATGTGCCCTCCCACCCAACAGTCCGGATCCGCATCTGGTGGCGCCCGGGGGACGATTGGAGCTCGACCACCTCGCGGCGGGCAATCATCGTTTCCAGTGCTGCTTTCACCCGTGGATGCGGGCGCTCATCAAGGTGGAGTGAGGTTGCCAACCGGGAGCGGAATGCCGGGCGCCGGCAGGTCTGACGTGTCGGCGCCCGGCCAGGCCGACGTGTAGCGGACACGGTTTCAGCGGTGCAGAATTCTCTCGAACCGCATGAGCCGGTAATACGCTCACCGGAGGAACGCGCGAGATGCTCTTTTCGGATCGCAGTCTCCTGACGATGTTCCACGGCCTGGTACTGAGCGGCGGCGCGCTGGTGTTGCTCTTCACCGCGCTCTTCACGTTGCGTGTGATGGCCGCTCCCGAAGGGAGTGCGGTACCCGCACGCACATCCACTGCGTTTGCCTGGCTCATGGTCGCCACCGCCGCACTGCTCTGGATGTCCGTGATCGGTGGCGCCTACATCGTCTTCCCGATGTACCGCGCAACGCCGCCGGAGGGGGTTGCGTCACTGGCCGACTACCCACGTGCGCTGCTGATGGCAAACCCGGACACGCGCTGGCTCCACGCGTTCGGGATGGAGATCAAGGAACACATGCCGTGGATCGCCGCGATGCTTGTGACCGCCGCTGCGTTCGTCGCGCGGCGCCATCGAGACACACTGCTCGCCAACGCTTCGCAGCGTCGGATCATGGGCGCGCTGCTGGCCGTCGCGCTGGTGCTGGTCTCGTTCGTCGCGTTGCTCGGCGTGTTCGTCAACAAGGTCGCGCCCGTCTGGTAGGGCGACAGGAGGAGACGGAGCATGGGTATGGACAGCGATGCGATACGTACGGCACACGTGACCCGCAATGGCGCCGCTTTGGCGGCCGTGCTGGCCGCGGGTATCGGAGCCTTCGCGTTAGGGCTGCTGGTCATTCTGAACGAGGCCGGACTGTACGCGGCGCCGTCGCTCTACGGACCGACGGGCGGCCTGTCCGGGCGGTCGACGTTTGCGGTGGTGGCGTGGATCGTCGCGTGGGCCATTCTGCACGCGCGGTGGAAGGACCAGGACGTCGCATCCGGCCGGGTTCTCGCCTGGACCCTGATACTGGTCGGGCTGGGAGTGCTCATGACGTTTCCGCCCGTGTGGGGCCTGCTTTAGTCCCCGCGTCTCCGGCTGCCGCGTGAACCCTCATTCCCGGGACCGACGACGACAGCCACTTCCGGCGCCGACTGAATGAGGGGTGCCGTGGTCCGTCCTGCCGCACCGGGTTAGGGTTCGGGATGCCCACCGCCCAGGCAGGCGATCTCGTTAGGGAGATCAGTGTGCCCGATGAGCTGCAGTACGTCCTGCTGCTCTTCGTCCTCTTCGTGCTGCCGCGGGCCCTCCAGCGCTTCCGGCTGCCCTCGGCGATAACCTGCGTCGCGCTCGGCGCGCTGGCCGGGATCGGGTTCGGGCTGTTCCAGGCCGACCCCGCCATCAACCTGCTGTCGACGCTCGGGATCGTGTCCCTCTTCCTCTTCGCCGGGCTCGATGTCGAATTCGGCGAGTTGCAGCGGAATGCCGCGATCCTGATCCAGCACATCGTCATCAGGATCCTGTTGCTGGCGGGGGTCGCGCTTGCCGTCCAGCTCACGCTGCGGCTCGGCATTCAGGCATCGATCCTGGTCAGCCTGGCGCTGACGACGCCTTCGACCGGCTTCATCCTCGATTCAGTGGACTCGCTCGGAGTCAGCGCAGACGAGCGCGCCTGGATCAAGTCGAAGGCGATCGCGACCGAGCTCGTCGCGCTCGCCGTCCTCGTCATTGCGCTGCAGCCCCCCACGCCGCGTCACATCCTGGGCACGACGCTGACGATCGCGGCGATGGTTGCTGTCCTGCCCGTCCTGTTCCGCGTCTTCGCAAAGGTCGTCCTGCCGTACGCCCCGAAGTCGGAATTCGGGTTCCTGCTCATGGTGGCGGTCCTGTGCGCGCTGCTCACCCGCCAGCTCGGCGCGTACTACCTGGCCGGCGCCTTCGTGGTGGGCCTGACGGCGCAGCGCTTCCGCGAGCAACTGCCCGCCCTGGCGTCGGAACAGATGCTGCATGCGGTCCACGTTTTCGCCAGCGTCTTCGTGCCGTTCTACTTCTTTCACGCCGGCCTGCAGCTCCGCGCCAGCGACTTCTCGATGCCCGCCGTCACGTTAGGCGTCGCCTTTCTGCTGATCCTCATCCCGCTGCGCGTCTACCTGGTCGCCGTGCATCGCCGGCTGTCGCTGGGTGAATCGATGCGTAGCGGGGCGCGCATCGGGCTCTCGATTGTCCCCACGCTCGTCTTCACGCTGGTGATCGCCGAAATCCTCCGCGACCGTTTCGCCATCCCGGCAACCCTCTTCGGCGGCCTGGTCGTCTACACGCTCGCCAACACGCTCCTGCCTGGATTCATCCTGCGCATCGCCCCGACGGAACCGGCGATGGTCGACGTGCCCGTGCCCGAGATGACCATCGCCGATCCGGTCCTGGAAGCGTCGCAGGGACTGGCCGTGGACGCCGACGCCTAGCGGGAACCGGCGAGGAACTTCCGGAGGTTCTCTGCCTGGCCATCCCATCCCCTGGTATTCATGCTGAACGCCTGCGCGCGGCGCGATTCCGGAATTGCGTCGAAACCCGACTCGACGATCGTGAGCCGGGTGCCGGTGTCCGCATCCTCGAGCGTGAACGTCACCAGCGTTGTCGGTTCGGCGGAGTAATCGACGCTTTCATCGATGGCGTAGGGGTGCCAGCGGAACGAGAAGAAGCGCTCGGGCTCCAGGGCCTCGATCCAGATCGTCAACGTCAGGTGATCGTAGTTCCGGATGTTGAGCTTCCCGCTCACTGCGGCGCCGGGTGTGAAGGGTGACGTGAGCGATACGCCGAACCACGTGTTGAACTGCGCCACGTCGGTGAGCGCCCGCCAGACGCGTGCGCGTGGGGCGTCGAAGGTCACCTGCTTTTCGATGCGATCGGTGGATGGCGACACGCTGGTGGTGGTCATGATGGTCCTCACTCCGAGTCTGAAGGTTCGTTGTCGGGATGGCGGAGCAGCTCGGTCAGCCGCTCGATCCGCGTATCCCAGAGGCGTTCGTAGCCGCGGAGCCAGCCGTCGGCGCGCTCGAGCGGCCGGGGATCGATGCGGCAGTAGTGGATGCGTCCGCGCACGGTCCGTTTCACGAGTCCGGCGCGCTCCAGGGTCCGGATGTGCTTGGACGCCGCGGCGAGTGACATCCGGTAGGGGGCGGCGAGCTCTCCGACCGTCTGCTCTCCGCCGGCGAGCCGTTCGAGCATCGCGCGCCGGGTGTTATCGCCGAGGGCGCGGAAGACGAGGTCGAGCCTGGCCTGCTGTTGATGTTCAACCATGCGGTTGAACATATCGCCGCTCCGTCAATTGTCAACCGTTTGGTTGAATGTAGACTTTGCGGCGCGGTACCCGGGGGCTGTCCGGCTTTTCCGGAGGTCTTACCTGACCAGGTGGTCCGGTCCGATCGGTCCGGACGACATGCGCGCACGACGTCCACAGCTTCGGGCCGTTGATCATCGCGATCCCGGTCGCGCCGACCGGAATCCTCAACAAACGACCTTCCTGAAGCGGAGCGTCTTATGAAGCGCAGAAACCTGACCACCGTGGCGATGGCACTGGCCGTCGCCCTGATCCAGACCTCAGCCGGAGCGCAAAGCCACCACCCTACGCTCCACGTGAATCCACGCTGGAAAGAGTGCTCCATCCAGCTCAGCGCGTCGCTGACGCAGGAGGCGTGGCGGCAGTTCACTCAGGAAGCGGGCCTGGTCGCGTATTTCCGCCCACTCATCGACGCAGCGCCAATGGGAAAGGGGAACTTCGAACTCTCGGTGCTGCAGTATGAGACCCGTATCGACGATCACGACGCCGCCTGGAACGACACGTTTGTCCACCCCGATTCCACCCATTGGCTGTTCGAGGGGAGCGGACTCAAGTTCCCCGGCCTCATGGTCAGGGCAGGGGTGAGCAACAGGACGGACGTCGGTCTCTACGTCACGAAGAACCCCAACGCGAACTACGGTTTCGTCGGCGGGCAGGTGCAACAGAACTTCCTGAACACTGCCAGCGATTGGGCGGCATCGGGGCGACTGAGTTTCGTATCGTTGTACGGGCCGGAGGATGTGGATTTCACGGTAATCGGCTGGGACATGGTGGCCAGCAGGAAATTCGCGCTGAACCGCTGGGCGGCCGTCTCGCCGTACGCGGGATTCTCGAGTTACCTCTCGATGTCCCATGAGAAGTCGGACGTCGTCAACCTGGACAACGAGTACGTGGGCGGGTCGCAGACGATGGTGGGTGCCGTGCTCCAGGTCTCCGGCGCGCGACTCGCCATGGAGTACAACGCCGCGCGGGTGAACTCCATCTCGATGAAGGTGGGCTTCGGGCGTTAGTCGCCCCGGGACCGCTTCCCCGCGGTGACCGCCAGGGCGGCAGCACGATCGCCGCTCTGGCTCGGCTCGCCACCGCCAGTATCTTGCTGGCGATGGCGAGTCTCACGCTCGACTGGATCCAGCTCGCGGCGGTGGTGGGTGCCCTGCAAGGCCTGCTCCTCACCGGCGTCCTGCTCGCACAGCGGAACAACCGCACGGCCAACCGGCTGCTGGCGACGCTCATGGCGGCGTTCACGATCTACCTCGCCTCCAGCCTCTACTACTCTGCGGGAATTGTCCGCGTGTTTCCGCATTTCTTCGGCGTGTCCTACCAGATGCCATGGGTGTTCGGCCCGCTCGTGTACCTGTACGCGGTGGCGGCCAGTGACCGCTCGTGGCGCTTCGAGCCGAAGACGCTGCTCCATTTCGTGCCGGTCGCCATCAACACGCTCGCGACGTCGCCCTACTACTTCATGAGCGGCGCTGAAAAACTGGCGATGCTGGACCGCTGGACGGCCGGAGACATTCCACGTCAGCTCGCGCTGCTGGACCCGTTCAAGTACGTCCTGGGCATCGCCTATTCGGTCGCGACGGTGCTGTATCTCCGCCGCCACCGCCGCCAGATCGAGCACAGCTACTCCAACACGACACGCGTCAACCTCCGCTGGCTGCTCGGCCTGACGATCGCTGCGTTCGGCATCTGGCTGCTGGCGGTCACGCTCCGGCTGGGCGAGGTGGACACGCCGGTGCGCGACGAGCACATCTCGCTGGCGATGGCCATCCTCGTCTACGCCATCGGGTACATGGGACTGCGGCAGCCGGAGGTCTTCCGATACGAGACCGCCGAATATCCGGTTCCGGCAACGGCCGCTGCCACGGCGCGCGCCGCGCCGCCGGTGCACGTGCCTGACGAGCAGGTGACTGACGAGCACGTGCCTGACGAGCGGGTGCCTGACGATCCGGTGCCTGACGGGGCGAGGTCCACGTCGCGGTACGAACGCTCCGGGCTGGGGGACATCGAAGCGCAGCGACTCAAGAACGCACTGCTGGCGATCATGGATCGCGAGCAACCGTGGAAGGAGAGCGAGCTCACACTGGCCGACCTCGCCGCGCGGTTGCACAGTACGCCGCACAAGCTGTCGGAAGTCCTCAACGCGCAGATCGGGCAGACGTTCTACGATTTCGTGAACGGGTACCGGGTCCGGGAGGTGCAGCGCCGCATTCAGGCGGGCGAGACGCGCGCGCGCAAGATGCTGGCGCTGGCAATGGACGCGGGCTTTGCATCCAAGTCCACGTTCAACCAGGCCTTCAAGAAGCACACGAGTCAGACGCCGTCGGATTTCAGGGAGGCGGTGGGGGCATAGGACAAAAGGCGCAGGACACAATGGGCGCGGAACACGAAGAGCGCGAAGTGCCTGACGGCGCAGAGCACAACAAACGCGACTGCCTAACGGCGCAAGACACGAACGTCGCGAGCACCTGACGGCGCAAGACACGAAGACGACGGCTGAAACTCGACGACGCCCGGCCCTGCGACCAGGGTATTCCGTTTCAGCTACCGCAGGATCCGGCGGTCGTGTTCGCGTTTGCATACAGCGCCGCCATGCCGAGCTTGTCCCCCCAGCCGGGCGTCCGCTTCACTGCCTGAGAGCGCATACTGCCTGAAAGCGCATACTGCCTGAGAGGCGCATACTGCCTGAGAGCGCATACTGCCTGAGAGCGCATACTGCCTGAGAGCGCATACTGCCGAAGAG
>DAIUET010000025.1:0-16286 GCA_036845045.1 Gemmatimonadaceae bacterium
GCCTCCCGTCGACGGCCGGATCCTCGTGCTCACGCTGCTGGCCACGCTCGCCGTAGGAGTGGTCGCGACATTGTTCCCCGCCTGGCGCGCGTCCCGCACCGAAGTCGGACACGCGCACAAGACGGGGATGCAGACGGGGACTTCCGGTCACCGCCTGCGCAGCACCCTGCTCGCATTTCAGCTCGCCTTTTCGCTGATGCTGCTAGTCGGCGCCGGCCTCTTTACGCGCAGCCTGATGCACGCAACGCGGTTCGATGTCGGTTTCGATGCGCGCCAGGCGATCATGGTGTCCATGAGTTTCCCTGAGGCACTCCAGTCCGCGCCGAACCTCAATGCCATCCTCGCGGATGCCGGGGAACGCCTGCGGCGCGTCGAGGGAGTGCGTGACATTGCCCTCACCGTCGGGATTCCGTTCAGCTCGATCTACTTCGATCGACTCTCAATCCCGGAACGCGACATCGCCGAGGAACTGAAGGGGAAGAGCTGGTTCCTCTTCCCGGCCACCGGCGCAGGGATGCGAGCGCTCGGGATCCGTGCCGTGCGTGGCCGGCTGCTGGAGGACACGGATCGTCGCGGAGCCGCACCGGTGGTTGTGGTCAGCGAAGGCCTCGCGAAGTCGCTCTGGCCAGGGGAGGACGCGCTCGGGAAGCGCCTGAAGGTTGGCGCCGACAGCATGCCGTACCGTGAGGTCGTCGGTGTCGTCCGCGACATGGTCACAACCCGGATCACCCGAGGGGGCGAGGCACAGTTCTTTGTCCATCCCGACCAGCTGGGCTGGGAGGCGCAGTACTTCGTGGTTCGCGTCGACGGGCCCGCTGACGAAGCAGCGCTCAGGCTCCGCGCCGCCCTGACGGGCTGGCGGACCGATTACTCGACCCTGACGGTGCGGCCGTTAGGCACCCGCATCGACGAGCAGTTGCGGCCGTGGCGCCTTGGGGCGATGGTCTTCGCGGCATTCGGGATCATTGCACTCGCCCTGGCGGCGATTGGCGTGTTCGGTATCGTCTCATTTGTCGTGACGCGACGGACCGCGGAGTTCGGGATCCGGGCGGCGCTCGGCGCCACCCGCCGCCGGCTCGCAGGGCTCGTGCTCGGCAGTACAATGGCCTTCGCTGCTGCTGGTCTTGGACTTGGCGTAGTCGCCTCGCTGCTGGCTTCACGCTGGCTGAAGGACCTGCTGTTTCACACATCCGCGCGCGACGCGGTCAGCATCGTCGGCGCGTCGTTGCTGTTGTTGCTGACCACGCTCGTGGCGGCACTGGCGCCGATGCGTCGCGCAACTCGCGTCGACCCGGTGTCAGCGCTGCGAAGCGAGTAGGAACACCATGTCAGGGCAGGCCGACGTCGGGGAGGAATCATGCTGAGGTTCCTGCGCGCGCTGTGGTTCCGGATTCGATCGCGGTTGTATCGGCAGTCGCTCGAGTCCGAACTGGAGGAGGAAGTGCGCGTCCATCGTGAGTTCCTGGAAGAAGATGCTCGGCGCGGTGGATTGAATCCTGACGAAGCAACGCGTATCGCCGCCATACGGCTTGGGAACGAGACCGTCATCAGCGAACGGACGCGTGACGCGTGGTCGTTCGGAGTCCTGGAAGCGATCGTTCACGACGCCCGGTATGCGGCGCGCTTTCTGATGCGCTCACCGGGGTTCACTAGCGTGGCGGTCATTTCACTGGCGCTTGGAATCGGCGCAAACGCCGCCGTCTTCTCCGTCGTGGATCGGCTGCTGCTTCGCCCGCCCCCGCACGTGGTGAACGCGAGCAACCTCTATGCGGTCAACGTCCGCCGCATCAGCGATCCCGCGCGTCCGCGACCGTATTTCAACGCGGCCATGTTTCCGGAGATCTTCGCGCTGAAAGAGACAGGTACGAGCTTCGAGGCCGTCGTGCCCTACATGCCGCCAGCGCGTCGTCGCCTGGGACGCGGCCCCGACGCCCCCCGGATCAAGGATTCGATGGTCGGCGCCGATTTCTTCCGCGTCCTTGGGGTCAGGCCAGCGCTGGGTCGTTTCTTCTCCGCGGACGATGCACGGCCCGACGCTCTGGAACGCGCGGCCGTGATCTCGCACGGATTCTGGGAACGTCACTTCGCCGGGGCGCAGAGCGCCATCGGCGCGCGTCTGCTGATCTCGGGAGTGGAAGTCACCGTGATCGGTGTCGCGCCACCCGGATTCTCGGGCGTGGAGATGGACGCCGCTGACGTCTGGACGTCGCTCGAGGCGCTCGCGCCAACGCGCATCCAGTCGAACTGGAAGGAATGGGGAGGATTTTCGCCACGCGCAGTCGTCAGGCTTCGCGACGGGGTCGTAGCGGCGACCGCCGAAGCGGAGGCGACAATGATCTTCCGTCGCTTGCCAAACCGCGCGAATAGCAGACCGCAGGAGGAAACCGTGCGCCTGGGGTCCGTGCTCCCGGGCCGGGCCGTGGCCGAGCAACCGGCAGAGGTCAAGGTATCGACGCGGCTCGTGCTGGCGGCGGCGCTCGTCATGCTTGCCGCCTGTGCCAACCTGGCCAACCTGCTGCTCGTGCGCGCGCTGACGCGGCGACGGGAGATCGCGCTACGTCTCGCCGTCGGCATTTCGCGGGGTCGGCTTGTCGGACAGCTCGTCCTCGAGTCGCTCATCATCGCTGCGTTAGGCGCCGGCGCGGCGCTGTTGGCGGCGCGATGGGGCGGCGCCGCGCTGCGGACGCTGGTCTTCCCCCAGATGCAGTGGTCCACCGGCACGGTGGATCATCGAGTGTTCCTCTTCTCGATCGTCTGTGCGACCATCGTCGCTCTGCTCGCCACGCTGGCGCCGGCGATTCGGATGACCCGGTCGGACGTCGCGCTCGCCCTGAGGTCCGCGTCTCCTCAGCTGGCGATGTCGACCGGTCGTTGGCGCCAGGGACTGCTGGTCATGCAAGTCGCGCTGTCGGTGCTGCTCATCGTCGGCGCCGCGGCGTTCGGGCAGAGTCTGCGGCGTGCTTATGAATTCGACATGGGGGTCGATGTCAATCGCGTGTCCGTCACCAGGTTGTTCCTCGAGGACGATTCCCTTACCCCCGCCGGCCGACGGGCGATGCTCGACGAGGCGGTGCGGCGCGCGCGAGTACTCCCGGGTGTGGAGCGCGTCTCGATCGCTGAAGCGGTCCCGCTCAGCGGCAACAGTGTCACATTGGCGAAGGTTCCCCAGGGCGACTCCGGCTTTGTCGCCTACTGGTCGGTCACGCCGGACCTGCAGCAGACCCTTGGGTTTCGTCTCGTTCGCGGCCGCTTGATCGAACCCGGCGATGCGCGCGGGAATCCGGTCGTCGTCGTGACGGAAACGATGGCGCGGAAGCTCTGGCCCACCACCAGCGCGATCGGCCAGTGCGCGCGGTTCGGTGCGGACACGAATCCTTGTCGCGAAGTCGTTGGCGTCATCGGCGATCTACGAACCCGCTCCATCAGGGAGGAGGCGCCCATGGCGGCGCTGATTCCGACCGACGAGCCTGAGCTGGACGAGCTTGGAGCATACCTGGTCGTTCGTACCACCAGCGATCCGGCCGCCCTGCAGACCAGGCTTCATCAGGCGCTTCGTGATGTGCGCGCAGACCTGTCGACTGTCGAGATCCGCCCGCTGGCCCAAGTGCTCGATACGGACTATCGGCCGCTCAAGCTGGGCGCGGCGATGTTCAGCGTCTTCGCGATTCTGGCGGTCATCCTCGCCGGCGTGGGCCTGTTCGGGATACTGGCGTTCAGCGTGGCACAGCGCCGGGGGGAGCTCGGAATCCGCTCCGCGTTAGGCGCACGCGCCGGCGATCTCGTCAGGCTCGTGGTCACCGAGGGACTGGCGATCGTGGCCGTCGGCCTGGCGCTGGGGGGCGCCGCCAGCTGGTACGCGAGCGTGGCGGTTCAGTCCCTGTTGTTCGACACGAATGTCCGGTCCGGAACGTCGTTCGTCATTGCCGGAATCGTACTCGGCGCCGTCGCACTCCTCGCCTCGGCAACCCCGGCCTGGCGGGCCGCGCGCGTGGACCCGGCGATCGCCCTTCGCGCGGAGTGAACTCATGACCCCGTTCTCCTCTTCACGCCCTCACGCCGTCCAGCTTCTGGGAATGCTCGTCCTTGCGCGCCCTGCACAGGTGAATCGGCACCCTAGCAACGTGCGGGGCGAGTTGGCGCCTAACGGCGCTTGCGGCGGAGCTGCGGTACGCGCGGAGGCACTCGCTTCGCTCGTGTCCGCCGCGCGAGTGGTTTGGGTCCGCCGCACCTGAGACTTGTCCACTAGACGCCATCTCAGATCCCTCTTGAGTTTCAGAGTCTCACAACCATGGGTTCAGACCATCCATTTCGTGCCCTCCTGGCGGCGATCATGCCGTTGTTCTGCGTCGGATCCCTCTCGGCACAGACGCGTTGGACCATCGAGCCACTGCCTGTCATCGAGATCGCGAGCGAATCGCAGGGTGCGGTCACACTGTTCAATCGCGTTGCGCACGTCGAACAACTGCCTTCCGGAGAGCTGCTCGTCGTAGACGGCGCGACACTTGAGTTGCGGTTCTTTGGAGCGGATGGTCGCTTCCGGCGCAAGGTTGGACGTAATGGGTCGGGTCCTGGCGAGTACCGCAGTATTTCCGGCGTTGTCGTCGATGACGGTCGCGTGCATGTGTTCGACGGCTCACAAGCGCGCATCACGCGCATGGACCTGGCCGGGGGTTCAGTTACCACGCTTTCGGTCAGTCCGCCACCGGATTCGCGGCCGGGGATCTGGTCCTACACGCTCGGCGGCTTCCTCGATGGGCGCCCGGTGTTTTTGGCGTCGGGATTCCCGAGCCGCAACAGCGCACCAGCGCGCTACACCGACTCGCTGCCGCAGTACATCTATTCCCGTGATGCGGCAACGGCGAACCGCATCGGCGAGATGGTTGTCATGGACGCTTTTTTTGAATCAGGGCGCAATAAGGGCGACCTGATCTTCGGGCGTTTCTCCGCTTCGGCGGTCGGCGGAGGGTACCTCTTTGTGACCGACGGAGGACGTTTTTCGGTCCGCGCCTACGACGCCAGCGGCTCTTTGGCCAGAACGATTGGACGCGAGTTGCGGCCGCAGCGCGTTACTGATGCCGACTTCGAGGAGTACGTCAGCTTTCGACAGCAATTTGCTCAGAACATGAGTCGCAGTGATCTGAGAAGCTTACTGTCGAACATTCCGCGTGCCGAGTTCAAGCCGTTTATCTCACGTCTGCTAGTGGACGACCAGAAGAATCTCTGGGTCGAACACTGGACCGTCCGCCGGCACCTGGGACCTGGTACGTGGAGCATCTTCAGCCCGTCGGGTCGGCTACTCGCCGAGGTGACGTTGCCTCGTGGATTTCGGCCGAGCACAGTACGGCGTGACGTTGTTGCCGGCGTGCAGTATGACGATGACGGCGTGGAAGGGATTCAACTTCTGCGTATGCGGCGCTGATAGTGGATCGTCGTATCGCCGAACCGAAAGCTTCCTAAACTGGCTGCCGCTGAGCCCCCAAGGGAACTTCCACCGCCTGAGCCTCTCCGAGGGCTCTGCACAACCAGGGATGCTCCGTTTGATCCGGCCGATCCGGCGCATCTGATTTTCCAGAATTCGACGAACCCAGTTCACCGCAATCGACCGCGAACTGCTCGCAAGACTGTCCACACTGTCAGTCGTGGCTCGGGTGTTCATGCGCGGGTGCTGGTGAGCTGCGTCGCGCTCCGTCACTGTGTAACGGCATCACGTCTTCTCGACTCGGTGACCTAACGACGCCGTCGTCTCGACTGCTGGACGATACGGCCGAAAGCACCAGATTGGGATTCATCCCGTGACATGACGTCACCGGACGATTCTCACTCGTGCCGAGGAGGTCCCGATGAAACCTGCTCTCGTCAGTCTTGCTTTCCCGTTGCTGCTCCTCTCGCCACCCGAGGGACCGCAACAGGCTCACCTGGTGGTGAGCGGCCGCGTAACCCAGGCCGGAACCAGCACGGGACTTCAGGCAGTCAACGTTCGCATCATGGCCGCGAATGCCAGCGTGGGCACCGACGCCGATGGACGGTATCGCATCCATCTGCCGGATTCGTTGCGTGGCCGGGAAGTGCAACTGAACGTCCGCGCCATCGGCTTCAGGCCCGCGAGTCGCACGATCAGGTTGGAGCGCGACACCACCTCGGCCGACTTTCAGCTCACCGTGGACGCCAACCGGTTGCACGAAGTCGTGGTCTCGGGAGTCGCCGGTGCCAGCGGAATGAGGAACCTGGGGTTCACCGTCAGGGGCGCGAAGTCGATTGCCGGCGCACCACAGGACCTTCCGGGGCGATATCGCAAACCGGACAACACGGAGTCCTACGACCGGATCGTCGACAATCCATTCCTGGGCGCGCGCGACAACCCGCTCTCGACGTTTTCGGTCGACGTGGACCGCGCCTCCTACAGCAACGTGAGGCGCTTTGTATCCGAGGGGCAGCGACCCCCGAAGGACGCAGTGCGGATCGAGGAACTCGTGAACTACTTCACCTACGAGTATCCGGACCCCGATGACCGTCACCCGTTCTCCGTCACGACGGAAGTGGCCCGAACGCCGTGGCATGCCGATCACCTGCTCGTCCGCATCGGGCTGCAGGCACGACGTGTGTCCCTCGCCGACATGCCGCCCAACAACCTCGTCTTCCTCGTCGACGTGTCAGGTTCGATGACGTCGCCCGACAAGCTGCCGCTGGTGAAGCGCGCGTTACAGCTCCTGGTGCAGCAGCTTCGCGAACAGGATCGCGTCGCGATGGTGGTGTATGCCGGCGCGGCCGGGTTGGTGCTCCCGCCGACGTCGGGCGCTCACAAAGGAGTCATCATCGCCGCGATCGACGCCCTCGAGTCGGGTGGATCGACGGCTGGTGGCGCCGGGATCCGGCTCGCGTACGACGTCGCGCGTCAGCATCACATGCCGGACGGGAACAACCGCGTCATCCTCGCCACCGACGGTGACTTCAACGTCGGCGCCTCCAGCGACGCCGAGATGGAGCGTCTCATCGAGGAGAAGCGCCAGCAGGGGACGTTCCTGTCGGTGCTCGGGTTCGGACGCGGGAACCTCAAGGACTCGAAGATGGAAAAGCTGGCCGACAAGGGAAACGGCAACTACGCGTACATCGACGACCTCGCCGAGGCGAAGAAGGTCTTCGGCGCGGAGATGGGGGGCACGCTGCTGACTCTGGCCAAGGACGTGAAGTTGCAGGTCGAGTTCAATCCGGAACGCGTGGCGTCGTACCGCCTCATCGGCTATGAGAACCGGATGCTCCGGAAGGAGGACTTCGAGGACGACACGAAGGATGCCGGCGAAATCGGAGCCGGCCATTCGGTCACAGCGCTATACGAGGTCGTGCCGAAGGGAGTCGGACGCGACCCCGCGACCGAGCCATTGCGGTACCAGTCCGCGCCGGCAGCCGCGCCGCGGTCAGGCCGCGCCGACGAGTTGATGTATGTCAAACTGCGGTACAAGCTGCCTGACGCGACGACGAGTCGCTGGCTCGACCACGTCGTTCCGGTATCGCGCGTGTCGAGCGGGTCCACCGACCTGCGCTTCGCGGCCGCGGTCGCTGCGTTCGGCATGGTCCTTCGGGAGTCCGAGTATCGCGGATCAGCGACGCTCGAGAGCGTAATCGCGCTGGGGCGGGGAGCGCTGGGAGAGGACGAAGGCGGCTATCGCGCCGAGTTCATCAAGCTCGTCGAGCAGGTTCGGGCAAAGTCGCTAGTCGCGGCGCAGGAGCGGTAGAAACCGGATGTGGGAGGTGGGATGTGAGAGGAACCCAGGCGACTACCGATGACTCAGTGGCAATCGGCCGTTGCAGTTCCTCCCACATCCCACATCTCACGTCCGTTTTCTACTGTTTGATCGGCCTCGGCGGAATCGCCCCGGAACGATCGACTTTGGGACGCGTCGGAAGGTTGGCGACGTCGACCGTCAGGTCCTTCACGAAGTTCACGATCCGGCTGTAGTGCGGATAGTCGATGTACTGCGGTTCGTCCGTGACCTGGTGGTAGTCGGCGTGCAGGCCGGTGAAGAAGAAGACGATCGGGATGTTGTACCTCGAAAAATTGGCATGATCACTTCGGCCATAGATGTTGTTGTACCCCGGCCAGGTGATCGGCCAGTCGAAGCGATTGTCCAGCCGCAGCGGATTGCGCTGCTGCCGGTTGATCGCCTGAACCCTTTCGTCGAGCACCGTCGCCAGGCGGTTGGCGCCGAGGTAGCCCAGGTAGTCCGGTCCGCCGCCGGGAACGTCTTCGGCACGCCCGCGGCCGATCATGTCCATGTTGATGTTGCTGACGACCTGGTTGAGCGGCACGGTCGGGTTGTCGGTCCACCAGCGCGAACCGACCAGTCCATCCTCCTCGGCTGTCCACCACGCGAAGATCGTGGAGCGTTTCGGCTTCACCGGCATCGCCGCAATGGCTTCAGCGATCTCCAGAACACCCATCGACCCGGAGCCGTCGTCGTCGGCGCCGTTACGGATCGAGTCGCGGCGGGGCGGGCGGATGCGCCGCAGGCTGTCCAGGTTCACCGCGACGGTAGTGCCCGGCGGGTTGGCCACGAGTTCACCGCCCTGCATCTGCATGCGGAGCAGGGCCAGGCGCGCCGCGCGGAGCGAATCGTGGTCCACCGCTGTGGAAACGCCTTGCGCGTTCGGGCCGGTGAGACCGACATGGTCGTTATGCGCGCTGACGACGACGTACTCGTTCTTCAGGACCGGGTCGCTGCCGGGAATGATCGCGAGGACGTTTGACGCATGCGGGATCTCGACATCGTCGTAGAAGACCGCCGCACTCACGAGTCCACCCATGGTTCCCGGACCGGCGCCCTCGACCGGTCTGCCCAGCAGCTTGGCGGCGGCCGCCGGCGTGATGTAGAACTGGGCAGCTACTCGCGGGGCGCTCAGGTCGTTGAGCACTGTGACCGGACCGGCTGCGCCGCCGCGCCCACCGCCGCCTCCCCGTCCACCGAACCCGCCAGTCGCCGGGGGATTATTGACGTCCGGCACCACGGTCGCGATGGCGGCAGCGCCCGCATAACGAGTCGCGACATTTACCGGAACGGGCGGGCCGCCCCCAGCCCCGCCACGTCCTCCACCGGCTCCACCGGCACGCGCGCCGGCAGCCGCGTCGGTCGTGGGCGGCGGCGGCGGGACGACAATGACGAACCGGTTGGCCGCCCACTCGGGGAGGATCATCTGGCTGGCATTGTTGGAAACCCCGGCGAAGATCACGTGCGTGCTGTCGATGATCCTGGTTGCACCGCGCGATGTGACGCTGAAATCCGTACCGAGCCGGAGCGGCTCGTTGTTGATCATCAGGCTGGTGCGTGGAGAGATCGAGCGCTGGACGTACGGGAGCGTCTGGTAATAGGAGCCCAGGTATCCCGCCGGTGCGATCCTGAGTCGCTGCAGTTCACGGACGATATACGCAGTGCCTTTGGCGTTACTCGCCAGTGGCGCGTTCCGGCCTTCCATCGAGTCGTCAGCGAAGACATAGAGCCGCGACATGAGGTCGGCCTCACTGATGGTCGCCGAGGTTGGTCGCGGCGCGCGCTTCTCCGGATTGCCGTAACTGTTGCTCTGGGCGACCGATGCGGTCGTGCCGAGGCACAGGCAGAATGGAGCGAGAAGGATCTTTCGCATGGGCTTTGGGGCTGCGGTCAGGGGTACGGCGAATCTAGCCGCCTTACGAACGCCCGCTACAACCAACTTCGAAAGAACTCGGTGTTTATCCGAAGTTCAGGAAAACACTTGAAACACGGGGGTCACGGGGTCACGGAGGCAACCCGCGCCACAAAGCCAGTTTGAACGAGGGTGGCCCCCGTGACCTCCGTGACCCGTGTGTTGAATATGTTTCAGGAAACTGAAACTTGCCCATCAATTTACCAATCGCACTTGGACGCGGAGTTAGCGGTAGCCGGTCTAGCGCGAGACGCGGTAGCGAACGATGTGCTGAAGGCCGTCGTCATCGGTCTCAGTGCCCCAGAGGGCGTCACGGGAAGCAGCCATGACTTGCAGGTTCCGTGGAACCATCAACGAGCCGACGACCTTTCCCTGGGCGTCGAGCACGTGCCACGTTCGATCTCCGGACGCGGTGAACAACTCGAGCCAGGTCGTGGCGTCGCGGCCACCAAGTATCCTCAGTAGCGGTGGGTAAAACCCGGGAATCCGCTCCGCGGTCGCACGCCTGGAGGGCATGGGGCTGCGGGACGCTGCCGACACGATACTGTCCCTCACGTTTTTCGGAATTGGCTGCGGGCGGTAGGAAATCGTGCGGTCAAAGATTTTTTCTCCGCTCGATCTGATCGCGGCCACGCGATACTCCTGCGTCTTGCCCTCCTCCACATAGGTGAGTACCACCCGACCACCATCCGGCGCCACGTCATCCATGGGCAGCGGGCAGAATTGAATGCGCGATAGTTCGAACCCGCCATTGGTGCTGACGCTGATGCTGCACGCCATGGTGGACGGCATCCAACCGAGCACGTGTCCCAGCGCGCCGCTCGCGTCCAGACGGAGGTACAGTTGTCCCGGCTTCCCTCCGCCCAGCCACGCGGGCATAGGTGACTCCTCCGAAAAATTGGAGATCACCAGCTGCGAGCCGTCCGCGAGAGGAAAGCGGGCCTGCGACACACGAGCCGGCGCGACGCCCGCTGATGCGCCGCCAGGCGGCGCGACTGACGCCGCCCACGGAACGGTCTTCACCAGCTTGCGGTCTGCGGAAATCAGCGTGAACCGACGAGTTCCGATGTCGGAGACGATGAGGGTATCACCGGTCCAGGCCAGTCTCCCCGCGTTGGTGAATTCACCGGGACCCTGTCCCTTGCGCCCGAACGTCCCCAGCGACGCGCCCCGCGCATCAAAGAAACGAACGGTACCGTCCTGGTGCTGCTGAACCGCGATAGTGCCGTTAGGCGCGACGGCCAGGAATGTGATCGGGGTCAGGTCGTGTTCGGCCGCGTCGATGCGAAGCTCGCGCGTGAGCTTGAGCTCCGGCAGGGACTGTGCCAACACTGCGCATGGCAGCGACAGACCAACCATGCCTGACAGGTAGCGCCACCGAGTGGACATCATGACTCCTCCCTGCCAGCGTCGATCAGCGCGAGACCCGGTACCGCACGATGTGCTGCAACCCGTCGTCATCGGTCTCCGTTGCCCACACGGCGGCGCGTGAGGCGACCTTGATGCGAACGTTGCGCGGCACCCTCACATGGCCGCTGGAGTTCCCGCGTTCGTCCAGCACCTGCCACGTTCGATCCCCGGCAATCGAGAACAATTCGATCCACGTTGTCTCATCCCGTCCGCTCAGGATAGTCGCCAATGGCGGAAGGAATTCCGGGATTCTCTCCGCGGCGGCGCGGGGCGCCGGCGCGCGCGCGGCTGCCTTGACGCTATCCCTGACCGCGGACGGTACGGCAACGGGTTGATACGGATACGACCGGGCGAACGCCACTTCCCCGTTCGATCGCGTGACTTCCACGCGGTAGGAGTTCTTCCCCTTCTCCACGAATGCCAGGGAGTAGCGCGATCCATCTGCTGCGACATCCTCAAGTGGAACGAAGCAGTATGGAATGGACGTGACCACGTAGCCCCCCGGTGATCCCTCAACCCGTACCGAGCAGTCGTCCGAACTGGGCACCCTGGTGATCAGGCGGCGAAATGCCCCGGACGAATCGACTCGCATGACCGGCGACGGCTCCTCCGGCCGGCTCGGCACGTTAGGCGCCATGCTGAGGCGGTTCATCGACGCGGATACGATCTGAGAACGATCTCCGAGCAGCAACTCCGGGATCACTACCCTCGCACTCGGGGCATTGAGTTCCGGCGGGAGAGGGACTGTGAGGATCGTGAGCCAAGGGACGGTCCGGACCAGTTTCCTGTCCGGCGAGATGAGCGTGAATCGATACTGCCGCCGGTCGGACACGACGAGGGTGTCGCCAATCCAGGTCAGGAGCCCGACATGCTGGAACTCGCCGGGTCCCTGTCCCTGCCGTCCGAAGGTGCCGAGCGACTTTCCGCTCACATCGAAGTAGCGGAGATTGCGGTCCTGCTGCTGGGCGACGACCATGGTCCCGCTAGGCGCGACGGCCAGGAACGCGATCGGGCTCAGGTCGTGCTCGACCGCGTCGATGCGCAGCTCGCGCATGAGCCTGAGCTCCGGCAGCGACTGTGCCGGTGAGGCGGAGGGCTGCAACACGGCGACCAGGCTCACGAAACGCCACCAGCGAGTCGACATCCTGCCTCCCTTCCACGTACCTGACGACCTGTGCCTCGGAGGACGCGGTGATCCGTCCCTTTCCTCGACTCGCGACTCCCGACCCTCCACCCTATTCGTTCAAGATGATACCGGGCAGGTTCCTCTGCTGCAACAACCGGTTGAGCGCCGGGATATCCGTTTGCAGGATAAGGTTGAGGTTTCGACGCGCCTCCTCGAGCTGCAGCTTCAACACCTGGTGCACTTCGCCCGTCTGTTCCGTCGGACGGAAATCGCCGGTACCCACGTTGCCGATGAGGTATCGCAGCCTTTCTGCCACCTGCGCCGGCCAGCGCACGCCGTCCTGACCCGTGCCCGTGGTGCGCAACTGAATGAGGTTTTCCTCCACTGCGATCAGCTTTCGCGTGAGAGCGCCGCTCTGCTGCAGGATTTCGGCGGCTCCCGTCCCACCCTGGTCGCGAAGGATCGCCTCGAGATCCAGCAACTGGCGACGCGTCCATTCGATGCGATTGATCGCCGTCGCCGCCGAGTCGTAATCGGCGCGCATGAGCTTGAGCGCCGCCAGCTGGGTGGCGATGTCGGCTTCCGTGCCCTCGGAATTCGGGTCCTTCAACACGCGCAGCGGCTGGCTGAACGTGCGACCGTCCACCTCGAGCGTGACGGTGTAATTCCCCGGCGGCTGCAACAACGCGATCCCGTTTCCACCGCTGCGAACGCGGTTGGGACCGAGGTCGACCCAGTCGGCGTACAGTGGCGTCGTCCGCAGGCGGATCGGGACCGACGGCGTATCCTGCAGGTTCCACATCACCCGGTTGATACCACGATCACGCGTCCCCGGCAGCGTGCGGACGACGGTGCCCGCGGCGTCCGCGATCCGGATCGTGACGTTGCCACGCGGTACGGCGCCTAACCAGTAATTGATCGACGCGCCCTGATCCGGGTTCTGGCCAATGGTCATGTCGTTCGGCATGGTCATCGGCTGGGTGCGCTGCATGAAGCGATATGCGTCGCGTGGCTTGAACAGGTGCGCCGCCGAGGACGCGACCTGCGGCGTCAGCTGCTGGAGCGGCGTGAGGTCGTCCATGATCCAGAAGCCGCGGCCGTAGGTGCCCACGACCAGGTCGTTGAAATGCGGCTGGACCTTGAGGTCATAGATCGGCGTCGGCGGCATGTTGTTGATGAGTGGCTGCCAGGTGTCGCCGTCGTTGAACGAGATATAGATCCGGTTCTCGGTGCCGAGGTACACGAGGCCCTGGCGAACCGGGTCTTCCTGGATGGCGCGCGCGAAGCTGTTCGGATGCTCGGGCACGCCGGTCGCGATCGATTTCCACGTGCGACCGAAGTCTGCCGTGCGATACACGTACGTCCTGAAATCACCGATCTGGTGCGCCTCGGCGGTCAGGTACGCCTTGCCGGGACTCCACTTCGAGGCATCGATCATCCGGATGGTTGCGTCTTTCGGCAGTCCCGGGAGGTTGGCGCTCACGTCCTGCCAGTTCGTTCCGTTGTCGCGGCTGACATGCACCTTGCCGTCATTCGTGCCGGCATAGAACACGCCCTTCTGCGCCGGCGACTCGTCGAACGCGTAGATCACGCAGCAGTATTCGACACCGATGTTGTCCGGCGTCAGGCCGCCGGAGATCTTCTGCCGGTTCTTGTCGTTCGTCGAAAGGTCCGGACTGATTACCTGCCAGCTCTGGCCCCCGTTCGTCGTGCGGTGCACGTGCTGGCTGGTCACGAAGAGCGTATTCGGGTCGTGCGGCGAGAACAGCAGCGGGAACGTCCACTGGAAGCGGTACTTCAGCGACTCGGCCGGCCATCCGCCGGTGCTCTGCGGCCAGACTTCCACGTTGCGGACGTGCCGATTGCGCACGTCCATCCGGGTGACAATGCCGCCGCGCGCGCCGGAGCCGGACGCGCTCGACCAGACCACGTTCGGGTCGCGCGGATCGGGCGTCGCGAAGCCGCTCTCACCGCCGCCGACCGCAAACCAGTCGCCGCGCGCGATGCTGTTGCCATACAGGGAATTGCTCGGTCCGCGCGTCGACGGGCCGTCCTGACGGTTCCCCATCACATTGTATGGAATCGCGTTATCGACCGTAACGTGGTACATCTGCGCGATGGGCAGGTGAACGCGGTGCCAGGTCTCGCCGCGGTTATTCGTTATGCCGATCCCCTGGTCGTTGCCACCGATCATCCGGTTGGCGTTCGTGGGGTCGATCCAGAGGTCGTGGTGGTCGCCACCCGGGCTGCGCAAGCCGCCCTGTGTCTGGCCCGTGCGCCCGCCGTCGATCGTCTTCACGAAGGACGCGGTGAGGAAGTACGCCTCATCGGGATCGTCGGTGGAGACGCGACACTGGTTGTAGTAGCCGGTGCGCCCGCCGAAGTTGCGGTCGTGGCTCATGAGCTGCCAGGTCCGGCCGCCGTTGTCCGAGCGCCAGAGCTCACCGCTTTCTGTCGGCTGTCCCTTCCAGGGAACACCGTCCCCGGTCTCGATCAGGGCATAGACGCGCCGCGAGTCGGCGGGCGTCATGCAGACATCGATCTTTCCCACGGGAAGGCGCGGCAGGCCGTTGCCCTGGAGCTTCGTCCACGTGTCCCCGCCGTCGCGCGACATGAAGATCCCGCTGTTCGGGCCGCCGCTTTCCCGTCCCCAGGTGTTGTACACGACGTCCCACATGCCGGCGAACAGGATGCGCGGGTTGTTGGGGTCCATGACCAGCGACGAGGCTCCCGCGTTCTCGTTGACGAACAGCACGTGCTCCCACGTCTTCCCGCCGTCCTTCGTGCGGTAGATGCCCCGCTCGCGCTGCGGTCCGTGGGCATGGCCTAACGACGCTATGTAGACAATGTCGGGATTCGTGGGATGGATGACCACGCGGCTGATCCGGCCGGTCGCCCGCAGACCCATGTTCGTCCACGTCTCGCCGGCGTCGGTCGACTTGTAGACGCCGTCGCCCACGGTGACGTTCGAGCGGATGTGCGGTTCGCCCGTGCCGACCCAGACGATGGCCGGATCCGATATCGACACCGCCAGCGCGCCCGCGGCGTGTGCGTCCTGCTGGTCGAAGACCGGCCGCCAGATGATCCCGCCGTCGGTCGACTTCCAGACGCCGCCGCTCGCCGCGCCGGCGTAGTACGTGAGGGGATCCCCCACCACGCCAGAGACCGACGACAGCCGATTTCCGACAGGACCGATATGTCGGAAGGTCAGCGGGCTGAGCGCATCGGCCGTGACCTGTTGCGCCGCCAACGGATTCAGGGCCGCGACCAGCGCGACCAGCACAGTGGAACGAACGCGCGGGAGATGGAGCACACGCATTGATGCAACTCCTCACTCGAAGGACGGTTCTGACAGGCCAGGACCGCGGGTTCGCCGCGGCGCACCGTTGCGGGTTAATTGGGTTTCGGTGCAAACGCCTCGCAAGGACCGGGGTTACGGAGCCTGAATTCCAGGTGGCAGAGTGATTCCGGGCACCAGAAAAGATTGGATCACAGAGGCGCACAGGGGCGCACTGGGTACGGCGAGATCGTTTCCAGATAGAGAACACGAACACCCGGAGAGGCTCTGAAATGATTGCAGTTCTTTTTCTGAAACCGCTAACCTCTGCGCGCCCCCGTGCGCCTCTGTGGTTCAAGGCTTTTCCCGGAACCATGCCCCAGCACGGAATCCAGTCGCACTGGCACGGCAAACCGTGAAATTCAGGGCAGCAAACGATGATCGCAGATTCATTGTCCAACGCCTTGTCGACCCGGGAGTCTGAACTTGCGGAACTGGATGGAGTCCTTCACGCACGACGCGCGCTACGCCGTTCGAGGACTGCGCCTGCGGCCTGGCTTCGCGGCGATGGTCGTGCTCACGCTGTCGCTGGGCATCGGCGCGAACGTGACGATGTTCAGCATTCTGGATCGACTGCTGCTCCGCGCACCTGAGCACATCGTCGATGTCGATCGGGTGGTACAGGTGCACTCGCGATGGCTGGGAAGCCGGAATGCGCAGAGCTCGCACCCCTACGTGCTGTACAAGGATCTCCTGGCCGGCGTCAGCGAGTTCGAGCAGGTCGCGGTGACGACCCCATCG
>DAIUET010000026.1:0-9006 GCA_036845045.1 Gemmatimonadaceae bacterium
GCGTTTCCGGTCGGGCGCCGGCTGGCGATCGACCAGGCAAAGGGGCGCCTCTGGGTCGTGTGTCCGAAGTGCGAACGCTGGAACCTGACTCCGCTCGAGGAGCGCTGGGAAGCGATCGAGCAGTCGGAGAAGCTGTACCGGGATGCGCGCAAGCGCGTCGCCACCGACAACGTCGGCCTGGCGAGGGTCGCCGATGGAACGACCATCGTGCGCATCGGCGAACCGCTGCGCCCCGAATTCGCCGCCTGGCGTTATGGCGACCAGTTCGGCAGGCGCCGCAACCGGCAGGTCCTGATGGCTGCCGGCGGGATCGCGGCCGTCGGAGCGGTGTTCACCGGTTTTGCGGCGGCGGGCATCGGTGTTGGCGGATTCGCCTGGATGTTCGCGAACTCCGGCCAGGCGCTCATCCGGGGGGATCCCGAAGAGGTGATTGCAAAGATCCCGACGGAGCGTCACGGCGTGATTATCGTGCGCCGTCGCCACCTGGCCGAGACGACCCTCTCACGCGACGATGATGGGCTGATGGCGCTCGACCTCCGCTTCAAGGACGGAGCCGACCGGTTCGTTGGTCGCGAGGCGGAGCGGATTGCGTCGATCGTCCTTCCCAAGGTCAATCGGTATGGCGGCAATCGCAAGGCAGTCGAAGAAGCGGTGGCCGAGATCGAGCGGGATGGAACCGCGGAAGCCTACATCGACCGCCTGACGATGGTGTCACGCGACTACACGCGACCCTCGAAGCGAGGACGGCGCCTGCAGCGCGCGTTCAACGAGGCGGAATGGCGCCGGGGTGACAAAGGGCTCTTTGGCCTCCCCGGGCCTCACCGCCTTGCGCTCGAGATGGCGCTGCACGAGGAAGCTGAGCGACGCGCCATGCAGGGGGAGCTCAGGGAACTCGAGATTGCCTGGCAAGCCGCCGAGGAGATCGCCGAGATTTCCGATAACCTCTTCCTGCCATCGTCGGTCACGGAGGCTTTCGCCAGGCTGAAAAGGCGGAATTCGTAGATCGTGACTCGTGACTCGTGATTCCTACGCTCCGAATTGCGCCAGGTGATGGTCGAGATGCCTGGCCTGCAACCTTGACCAATCCCGACCGCTCATCCTGCCCATGAAGGCGTTGTCCCTCCAGGCGTCGTCGAGCGATTTCGCCGTCAGTTCCTCGATCAGGCGCATGAGCCGCGCGCGCTCCGCATCGAAATCGTGCCGGGTCCTGGCGATGTATTCAGGAGCGGTCGGCGCATTCCGGTGACGCATCGGCATCCGGAGGATGAGGAACTTGATCACCGAGTGCGGCAAGGGAAGGCGCACGTCGCGGACCTCATAACGACCGAGCGCGTTCTCGAGGCTGCAGTTGACGTGCCACAGCATCTGATCGACGGTCATCTTCCCCCAACGCGGCATCGCCGTCGGATGTAACGATGCAATCCGGCGCGTGATAGACGCCCGGGTTTCCGGATCGTGAAGAATGGGCAGCGGCATCAGACTCTGGCTCAGCGCCGAACCAGTGGGTTGTCACCCGGGGCTGGGGCGTGGCGCGTAAGCTAGCGGCTGAACAGATACCGCGGACCGCGGCCGCGGTATGGTGCCAGCCAGCATCCAACCATCATCTTCCCCGGGACCCCTTCCCGCCTTCAACGAAGGATCGGCATATGCGGATGATCGTGACGTCCACCCTCTGCCTGGCGTTTACCACGGCAGCGTACGGCCAGAATGTCGCGGTCACCGCCGCCGACTACGACCGCGCTCGCGGCCTGCAGGCGAAGAACCGCGGACTGGTCGTTGACGCCATCGAATCGCCGACGTGGTCGGGCAACACCCGCCTGCTGTACCGCAAGTCGGTCGCGGGTGGGAACACCTTCATGCTGGTGGACGTGAGTAATCGTCAGGCACCAGTGAAGCGATCCGCGTTCGATCACGATCGACTCGCCACAGCACTCGGCGCGGTGACCGGGAGGCAGTTCACGGCGGTGACCCTGCCATTCAACAGCTACACGTTCACGAGCAACGACCAGGCGATCACGTTCACCGTCGATACCGCCTCGTACACGTGCACGTTGACGGAGTACACCTGTGCCCGCGCCGCCACCGGCAGCGGGACGGGTCGCGGTGGCCGCGGCGGAGGCGGCGGTGGCGGAGGTGGAGCCGGGAATGCCGCGAACGACGGCGGGGTACCATCGCCCGACGGCAAGCGCATCGCCTGGATCAACAACTACAACGTCTGGGTCCGCGATGCGGGGACGGATCCGGGCAGCGGCATCGCGCTCAGTCGCGACGGATCCGAGGGCAACGCGTACACCCGGCAGTCGATCAACTGGGCCCCGAACTCGCGCTATCTCGCCGCCTGGCGAGTCCGACCCGGATACCAGCGCATGGTGCGCTACGTGGTGTCGTCGCCGCCCGACCAGGTGCAGCCGAAATACTTCGAGCGCTTCTATGCCAAGCCTGGCGACGTGCTCGACCTGCAACAGCCTGCCCTCTTCGACGTCGACAACCGGAAGCAGACGAATATCGACAACGCGCTCTTCCCCGACCCGTTCAACCTGGGAGGACTCAACTGGAGGCGTGACAGCCGAGCCTTCACGTTCGAGTACAACCAGCGCGGCCACCAGCGGTATCGCGTCATCGAGGTGAATGCCGTTACGGGCCAGCCGCGCGCCCTGATCGATGAGGAGTCGGCCACCTTCATCGATTATCGCCGCGCGTCGGGGACGCTCGACGGTGGTGGAAGGGTCTACCGCTCCGATCCTGCCGACGGCGCCGAGATCGTCTGGCTGTCGGAGCGTGACGGGTGGGCGCACCTGTACCTGTACGACGGGGCCACCGGCAAGGTGAAGAACCAGATCACCAGGGGTGAGTTCGTCGTGCGCGCGGTGCAGCGGGTGGACACGGTGAAGCGGCAGATCTACTTCAGCGCCGGCGGCATGGACCCGAAACAGGATCCGTACTTCGCGCATTTCTACCGCATCAACTTCGATGGCACCGGCCTGACGCCGTTGACCGATGCCCCGGCGGACCACTTGGTCTCGTATTCGCCTGACGGTGAGCTGTACGTCGATACCTGGTCGCGCGTGGACCTCGCTCCGGTCGCACAGCTGCGTCAGGCGAGCGACGGCAAGGTCCTCCTCGAACTGGAGCGCGCCGACCTGAGCGCGCTGGCGAAATCGGGGTGGCGCGCGCCGGAAGTCTTCACCGCGAAGGGACGCGACGGTACCTCCGACATCTGGGGCGTCGTCGTCCGCCCCTCCCGTTTCGATCCGCGTCGCAAGTACCCCGTCATCGAGTACATCTACGCCGGTCCACACGGCTCCTTTGTCCCCAAGAGCTTCTCGCCGCACTTCAACATGCAGTCGATCGCCGAGCTGGGTTTCGTCGTGGTGCAGATCGACGGCATGGGCACGGCCAACCGCAGCCGCAAGTTCCACGATGTGGCCTGGAAGAACATCGGCGACGCCGGGTTCCCCGACCGCATCCTCTGGCACAAGGCGTACGCGGCGAAGAACCCGTGGTACGACATCAGCCGCGTCGGAATCTTCGGCGGCTCGGCCGGCGGACAGAACGCCATGGGTGCGCTGCTCTTTCACCCCGAGTTCTACCACGTCGCCGTCGCCTTTGCAGGGTGCCACGACAACCGGATGGACAAGGTGTGGTGGAACGAGCAGTGGATGGGATATCCCATCGGGCCGGAATACGAGGCCAGCTCGAACGTCGTGCACGCGCACAAGCTCCAGGGGAAGCTGCTCCTCGTCCTTCCCGAGCTCGACACCAACGTCGACCCGTCGTCGACCATGCAGGTGGTGAACGCGCTGATCAAGGCGAACAAGACCTTCGACCTGCTCGTTATGCCCGGCGAGGAGCACGGTGGCGGACGGCGCGGGCCCAGCGCCGCCTACGGCGACCGGAAGATGTGGGACTTCTTCGTCCACAACCTGCTGGGGACCGAACCGCCGCAGTGGAACGCGGCGGTCACCGCGGGGACCACCGAGGGCGATGACAGCCTGTTCGGACCGAGCTGGGAATCGATTCGCGCCGGTTTCGAGCGCCCCGCCTGGATCGGTGAGCCGCCGTTCATCCCACCTCAGCGTTAGGCGTGGCGCGTGAGTGGCCGGCTGCCCAACGGTTGGCATCGAGTGCGCGTTACCTGCCCATGACGCCGCGTTCCTGCTGAATGACGTCCACCTTGCTGCGGCCCCAGCCGGCACGGCGGCGGACGGGACCGCGCCGGAAGTTCAGCCGTATCGCGTTCTGGGTGCATCTCTGGCTCGGCGTGTTGTCGACGGTCGCGTTGATCGCGATCGCGATCACCGGCATCCTGCTCAACCACAAGCGCGGACTCGGCCTCCAGCCCGACGTGCCCCATGAACCGACGGGTGCGTTGCGGCAGGCGATTTCGCTCGAGCGACTGGCGCACGCGGCGCTCACCGCGGCCCCCCCCGAAGCCAGGGCTGGCTGGTCGCCCGCGGACTCCGTGGATGTCGCGTTGATCGACCGGATGGATGTCCGACCCCGCGACGGATACGTGAAGGTGCGGTTGCGTGACAAGGCATCGATGGAGATGACGGTCGACATCAACTCCGGAGAGGTCGTTCATGTGGGACGGCGCGGCGATGTGTTCCTCGAGAAGCTGCATTCGGGCGAGATCTTCGGGGGGCAGCCCTTCGTCATTCTTTCCGACATTGCCGCGATCTGTCTCGTGCTCGCCCTCATCACCGGCTACTGGCTCTGGCTCGTGCCCAAGCTCGGGCGCGGGGCCGCGCGCGCTGACGGAGAAAAACACGAATGAGCACGGGCATCGCCGTGTTTCTGCTCGGGCTCTTTGGCGTGCCGCTGGCGCTGCTGGCGTGGGGTCGCAAGGTCCGCCGACTCGATCCACGACGGCGCCGCGCGTTCTGGGGCGCGGTGATCGGCCACTGTGTCGCCGCGGTGTTCGCCCTCTCCCTCGGCATGATTCCGCCCGAGGCATGGACGGAGCAGGAAACGGTGCGCGGCTTCTTTGGCCTGTGGGGCCTGCTGCTCCTTCCCCTCGCCGGCGGACTGGCCGGAGCACTGACGACCCGCTGAGCGGAGGACTTCCCGTGTTGCATACCCCGATAGCAGCGCCCCTCCACTGGACGCGCACGCTGCGCGCGCTCAGTGCGATGCTCATCGCCTGCACCGCCGCCGAACCGGTGCCGGAGGAAGCGTCGCCGGCGGCGTCGTCGGGGCGACTCGTGGGTGTGGTCGGACACTGGTCCGACACCACCATCGGCGGGCCGGCGCTCGTCGCCAATGGCGAGCTGTGGAGCGGTCAGACGGAACGTGAAGCGCTGGAGAGCACCGGGCGCGCTCTCTTCAACGAGGCCAGTGAGCCGTTTCTCGCGAATACGACGTCGCCGACGGCATTTCCGTTCGCGGTCGCGAGCGACATCCTCGCTTTCGGATCAGGCACGCTGCGCGTCGAGTTCAACCTGGTTGGCGGCCAAAGCGACCAGATCGCGGGCCTGCTGTTCGGGCTGCGGCCCACCGGTGAGTACTACTACGTGCGGTACAACACGAAGGACGGCAACCTGGCGCTCTGGACGTTCCGCAACGGGGACCGCGAGGTCATCCTGCACGGCGACGTGCACAAGCAGCTCCCGTTAGGCACCTGGCACGAACTGGTGGTGGAGATCCGGGGTCCGCGGGTCCGCGGCTACGTCGTCGGTGATACCACCATTGCGGTCGAGCATGTCCTCGCCACCGAGCCGGTCGGGCGCGTGGGAGTGTGGGCGAAACGGGACGCCATCACGGCCTTCCGGTCGTTCTCCGCCACCCCCTGAGGGAACGACAGGCAACCCATTCCGGGTCTGGCAGCGTCACATGTAGTAGAGGTTTTCCGGCAGACCCAGGGGACACGGACAAGGAGATCGCATGTTGCGCCTTTCGACCGCCACGCTCGGCCTGACCGCCCTGCTCGTTGCCACCGGCGTCCTGCCGGGATCAGCCCGCGTGCGCGGCGAGGCGCAGGGCCCAGTACAATCGCCGCCACCGCTTCCGTCGGTCACGCTGCCGCCGGAGCTGGACCGCGTCCTTCGTGACTACGAGCGGCACTGGAAGGCGAACAATGGTGCGGCGCTGAGCGAGCTGTTCACCGAGGACGGATTCATCAACCGCAACGGGTGGATCCGTGGGCGCGACGCCATTCGGGAGGCGTATGCGAGGTCCGGCGGCGACCTGCGGCTGCGCGCGATCGGCTACGCGGCCGGCGACACGGTGGGCTATATCGTGGGTGGGTACCGGTACGGCGCGGATACGCTGGACGGCGGCAAGTTCATCCTGACGCTGCGGCGCGCGCCGCGCGCGGACTGGAAGATCGCGGCGGATCTGGACGCGGCAAATCGTCGCTGAAATCGTCAATCGTCAAAGCTTCCGTTCCGCCGGGTCCGCACCAGAGCATCGCAACGAGTTCCGCGTCGTCGATGGACGCTTCGCCGGGTGCACGTGACGCGAGCAGGGCCTGCAGGCTGGCGATGTCGATTTCGGGGCCGAGTGAGGCGAAGCGCTGCAGCGCTATCTCGGCACCGATGCCTCGAGCGGAGATCACCAGCCGCCGGCAACGCTCGATCTCCGGAAGCAGGGTGACCCGCTCGTGTCGTGTCGCGTGCTGAAGTTGCTGCTGCAAGGCTCGCAGAATGCCGGCGTGCGCATGGGATGGCGCTTCCGTAGCCAGGCGGGCCAACTCACGCCCGCGCTGCTCTTCGAGCCAGGTACGCACTGCCGCGATGGCCTCCGGCACACCCGTGCTCTCGCCGGCGGGTGCCGGCTGCTCTCCATGGCCATCCATGGCCTCTACGGCTTGCAGGACGGCGCTCGTCGCGTCGGAGACCGCTCTTCCGTGAATCGCGACCAGCGACGGCCGGCCCCTGCTCCTGACGAGTCCCACTCCGACACATCGACTGCCCGGCGAATCGTTAGGTAGTTCCTCGTCGCCAGAGCGAATCCACCGTAACAGGGCGGCGCGGAGACGCTCCACCGCACCTGCGCCGTCGTGCCGCCCCGAGGCAACAGTGGCACGCCGGAACCGATCGCCGAACAGCGGAAGTGATGCCGCGAGCTCGGTGACGCCTGTGACGCCGGCGGTGAGCCGCGCCTTGCGCTGGAGCGCGCGCAGGACGGGCAACAACTCGCGCGCGACGACCGGTGGGCCGATCGCGTACACCATGATGGTCGAATGCCGCGAACCGGTTCGTCGCAACCTGCCCACGCGTTGCTCCAGCCGGGCCATGGTCCAGGGCAGGTCGAGGTGCACGAGGACTCCCGCGCGCCGCAGGCTCAACCCTTCGCTCAGCACGTCGGTCGCGATGAGCAGGTCGAGGGGCATCGTGCGCCTCCGCAGCGGGCCATCCACGTCGAAACCGCGGACGATCTCGTCGACGGTCACCCGCCCTGACGCAACCCGTGCTCCGCGCCCGGTAACGAGCGCCGAGCCGCCTTCCGGCGCGCACCCGCGAAACATCGCCTGGGCGGTATCGGCGAACTGGGTGAACGCGACCAGCGGAACCGGACGATGGCGTTCCCGCAGGGAACGGAGCTGCCCGATCCTGGCGCTATCGGTCCGTCCGCCGTTGCCATCCAGGGATCGGAGGATCGCGCGGACGCCTTCCGCGTGCTCGGCTATCGTCAGGCGCATCCGGCCGGTATCGTCCCGCCGGTCCGTGAGATTGACGAGGAGGTCCGCAAACCCCAACTGCACGGCGTCATCAACGACCGTCCACGCGCGAAGCTCCCGTCGATCCGGCAAGCGGCCGGATTCCAGAGCCACCTGCAGCGCGACGGCACGCCGGAGACGCCGCCGAAGTGTCTCCCGGAGGGCGGCTTCCGACGACGTCCATGCCCGGATCAGGCCGAGCAGGAGGAGCGCATGCGCTGTCGTACCGTCGGCGGCGGGAAGCGCCGGGGGTAGCGCCGTGATGAGCCGAAGTGTCTCGGGATCGCGCGGCACCTGAAGCCATCGCGGCGTCCTGATGACAGGCAATGCCTGCCCGCCACGTATGCCAGCGGGTTCCCGCCGCACGATGAGTGTCTTCAGCTCATGGTCGTCCATCTGATTGGCGCGCGACCCAATGAAGAGGGCGACCAGCGCGCGCAGGTCGCGGGCGCGGTTATGGATCGGCGTCGCGGTCAGCAGGAGCACCCTGGCCCCCCACGCCAGGTCAGCCAGTGCCGCATAACGCCGGGAGGCGGGGTTCCGGGCATGATGCGCCTCGTCCAGGATGACGAGCGAGGGCCGCGCGGTTGCGGTGGGTCGCCCCCGGCTCAGCGCTTCATACGACGCGAACGCCGCGGCCACGCCGGCGCGACCTAACGAATCGTGCCACACGCCCCGAAGCGCCGCCGGCGCCATGATCAGTACACGCGACATTGTCCGCGCGACCGCGATCGCCACATAGGTCTTCCCGAGGCCCGTCGCGTCGGCCAGGACGGCGCCGCCGTGGTCATGCAGCATCGTGAGAAGGCGAGCCGCCGCTTCCACCTGGTGCGGCGCCAGGCGGATTGTTCCCATGGCTTCGGCCACCACTGGTGCGTCAAGTACGGCGCGGGTCATCAGCTGCCGCACGGCGTCCGGATCGGCGCCGATCAGCCGCTGGCCCATTCCACCAGCGGCGCCACAGTACGATGCCTGACGCGAAACGCATCCAGCACAGCGGCCATGAGCTCCGCCCGACCGGGTGGGTTCCCGTTCAGGCCGCGTTGGCCGAGCGGCGCGAGAATGTCACGCGACCGGGCCCAGTCGTCAGGCACCGGAAGCCGAGCCATGGTCCACGCGAAGTGCCTGCGATACCCGCCGCGCGCCGGCTCCGCGATCGCTCCCACCCAGGCGTCGGCCACGGGAGAATTCAGGAGCGCGGCCAGCGCCATCGCGTCCATCCGGTCGCGCATGACCATCACGTAGCAGGTGTTGAGCGGGACCGTACGGTCCCCGGCCTCCAGCACCAGTGCCTGCAGCGACCGCCCGAGGTCTGCCCAGACGACGCGAGGGCGATCGAACCGGGA
>DAIUET010000026.1:9106-11864 GCA_036845045.1 Gemmatimonadaceae bacterium
TGACCAGGAACGCCTCATTGCAGCCGCATTTCACGCCCATCGTAGCGATACCGAGTCCGGACTCGGCCAGCGCGACGCCATCGCGCGCCAGTCGGTCGAACGCCTGCCTGGCGTCGGGCGGCAGTGTGACCCATGGTGCGCCGGCGCTCTCGTCCAGCGGCAGGATGCTGCGGTCAGTCTCCCACGCGACGCGCAGTCGTCCACGATGAACGCCAAGACGAACTCCATTCGTTGCCGGCGTCGTTGACTTCCCCGCGACGAGGAGCGACGGGTACGTCGCGGCGTCGAACATCGCGGGCGCTCCCGACCAGTCCTCGATCGCCAGCAGGCCGCCTCGCTCCATCAGCAACCGGCGCACGCCACCGCCGGCCAGGGAGCGCCAGAGCTTCGCCGGCACCAGCAGCGACATCACGCCGTCGGGCCGAAGCAGCTGGTGGCTCCGCTCGACGAACAGGCTCGCCGCATCGACCTGCGACGCGAATCCTGCGCCGGCGCGCGACGCCTTCGCCCCGGCGACCCACGCCGCTTCCCGATAAACCCGGAACTCCCGCCGCAGCCCGTCGCGCAGCACGGCCGGGATGTGGTGCAGGCGTATCCACGGAGGGTTGCCGACGACAATGTCGAAGCCACCCGCTCGTGCGGCATCCGGAAACTGTGCGGCGAAGACAAAGGGCAGGGCACCGCCGGCGAGGACGGCCCGACGCCGCGCTCGCAGTTCCCGCGCCGTCAGGCGAAGCTGCCGGGCCTCCTCGCGCTCGTTTGCCAGGCTTCCGCGCCGGCCGCCGAAGAGGTCACGCCCGCGCGCCGCGACGACCAGTGACCGGCGTTGGGCGGCAACCTGCACGACGCGCGCGTCGATCCAGGCGAGGAGGCTCGAACGCTCCAGCCGGTCCAGCGTCCGCGCCAGATGCCGCTTGCGCGCCCCCGTGGCACGCGCATAACGAGCTCGCAACACGCCGGCCCGGCAATCGCGCGCAGGTCCGGGCACAACCGAGAAGTCGCCGCCCAGCAGCGTGTCGCCGCACCGGATGTTGTGATCGAGGTTGGGCAGTGGCGCGACCTCGGATGCGGTGATGGCTGGTTGGTCCATCGCCACTGACAACCACAGCCGCAGCTCGCACAACCAGACCGCCGTCGGGTTCACGTCGACACCGAACACGGATTGCGACAGCACTTCGCGCCGAATTGCTGCGGCGGAACGCGAGTCACCGGCGGCCACCCGGAGGTGCGTGAGCCGGTCGAGGATGTGCACGAGGAAGGCGCCTGAGCCGCAGGCAGGGTCCAGCACGCGCAAGCCGGCGAGCGCCTTTCGCAGGGCGACGGAGTCATTCACGCCGAGCGAATCCATTCCGGCGGCGCGGTCGAGGATCCCCTCCCTGGCGCCGCGCCTGACGAGCACCGCGTCGAGCGCGGCGTCGGTGACCCGCGTGACGATGCTGACTGGCGTATAGAACGCCCCCGTTGCGCGCCGCTCCGGGGATGCCATGAGGGACTCGAAGGCGCGCCCGAGAATCTCCGGATCGATCGCCGCTTCCTGCCACGTCGAGGTCTCCTCACGTGGAGTAAAGCGGTAACGAACGAGGAGCCGGTCGAACAGCTCACCGAAATCCTCGTCGCGCATAACGAGGTCACGCGCTGCCCGTTCCGCCGCCGCGGGCGTGAACAGACCGCCATTCAGGAACGGGATCTGCCCCAGGGCGCGCGCAACCGGAGCCCGGCGGTGGCACGGCGTGTTCAGCGTCCCGAAGAACAGCGGCTTCAGGACCCGGCGCTGGAACCGGCCGCCCCGCGTCATGCAATCGTCGAATGTCCGGGCAAGGAACCGGCGGTCGTGGTCCAGCCATCCACGCTCCTGCAGGAAGGCGAGGAAGAGCAGACGAGAGACGTAGAGCAGCGCGACATCGCGACGGCGGTGTGAATCCGCGGTGCCGGCGGCGTTATCGCCCAGCCGGGTCACGAGCGCCTGCAGGGTGAGGAAGAACCGGCGCGAGATGGACTCCCGCCCCAGGACCTCCACCCACTGAGCGTGGATCTCCAGGTCCGTTTCCGCTCGCAGCGATGCGGCAAGAGCGTTCAGCGTCTCGGCATCACTGGGCAGCACGTTGAGCGCGTCGAGGACCAGCGCCGCAATCCGGAGGTGTCCCGGTGTGGCGTGCCACGACGCGATCGCGGCTTCCCGCCGGCTTGGCGCCGACAACACCAGGAGCCAGAGCAGGTGCGGAGCCTTGCGGGAGAGACGATCGGCCAGGCGCGCCGCCTGTTCCCGAACCGGCACCGATTCCGGACCGACTACGCAGACCATCCGGGTGGTGCCAGGGCCTTTGGCCAGGACGACCTGCGTCAGGTCATCCGCGAGACCTAGCCCTCGCCTCGTGGCCAGGTCCAGTCGTGCCGGTACCTGGAAGCCGAGGGCCCCCGCCACGTCCCTCAGGAGGGTCTGGGGATCTTCCTGGGCGAAAAGCTGGGCCCACGCGGCGGCGCGCATGCGCCAACGTGCGGATCCGGCCCCCGCCGTCCGTCATCCTTTCAACGCGGGGGCCACCAAATCCACGCCATTCCCCTGCACGCCCTCGCTGTCGCACCTCCGGATACTGACCAACCTCCGGTCCGCGAGTCGCGGTGGGCGTCCGGGGTGGGGCACGCGCCAAATTCCGAGTCCGGCCATGCCAATCAGGGAAACCACACCCGCTCGTAGGTCGTTCCCTCGCAAAAGGCAACCGGAACCGTTATCGTCGTGACGTCCCAAAGACGGCACCCC
>DAIUET010000026.1:11964-13800 GCA_036845045.1 Gemmatimonadaceae bacterium
CCCGTGGTGGTCGCGGTGGTCGCGACACTGGTGCGGAGTAACGCGGCCCTCGCGTTCAGCCTGGCGGGTATCGTTGCGGCGGTCCGATTCCGGGTTGCCCTCGAGGACAGCCGTGACGCCGTGTTCGTGTTCGGCGTAATGGCGCTCGGACTCGCGAGCGGTGTTCAGCTCGAGGCGGCGGCGGTGCTCTCGATTCTGTTCAACATCATTGTCCTCATTCTCTGGTACTCGGACTTTGCCCGTACGCCTCCCTCGCTCGAAGGGGAACGGGCGGCGAAGCACTTCGAACGCGCGGTTGCCATCGCCAATCGCACCAGTCAGTTCGTGGCACGCCTCGACCGCGAAATCCTCGACTCGATGGCGCCGGCGCAGCTCGACGCGCTGCAAGCCCGCCTCGACAAGCAGAAGGCGAAGTTCGGCTTGAGCACGGAAGCGGCCGAGGAGGAGGGCCCGCGGTTCGAGGGTCGGATCACGGTTCACGTCGGGGATCCGGATCAGGCGCAGCCCGCGGTCGAGGCGGTGCTGCAAGCCAACCTCAAGCGTTGGAAGATGGTGCGCATAGAGCGCACCGACGGAGAAGCACGTATCGTTTACGCCGTGAGACCGAGAAAGGGGCAGAACCTCGAATCGATCTCGAACACTCTCACCAATGAGGCGGCGCCGTTCGTCGCCAGTGTGGAGGTAGAACGATGGGCCTGACAAACATCCGCCAAAGCTCACTGCTTGCCCTGGCGATGGGCGCCTTGCTGGCGATGCCCTCCGCGGCATTTGCCCAGGGAGAGAAAGAAGAGAAGGGCCCCAAGGAGCCTCCGACACCGGAAAAGATCGCCGAGTGGAAGAAGGAAGCCGAAGGCCGGGTCCTTTTCGCCGCCGACACACCGATCGAGTTGAAGCTCGTCGGGAACTTCAAGGTCATCTCCAAAGACCGCGACACGCTCAGCACGACGGAATACTGGGGCGAGGTCCAGATGGCCGATGGCAAGGGCGGTGAGCTGAAGCTCCCCGTGCAGCTCCGCACCCGCGGGCACTACCGGCTCTCGAACCGGAACTGCTCCTTCGTGCCGCTCCGGCTCGACTTCAAGAAGAGCGAGGTGAAGGAGACCGTGTTCGATGGTCAGGACAAGCTGAAGCTCGTCACGCACTGCAATCCGAACCCCATATACGAGGAGTACATGATCCGTGAGTACCTCGCGTACAAGGTTCATAACCTGATCACGCCGCGCAGCTATCGCGCGCGGCTGGCGCGCGTGACGTACGTGGATTCCGCGACGGGCAAGACGGTCGAGACGCGCAACGGCGTCTTCCTGGAGCACGAGGATGACGTCGCGAGACGGATGGAAGGCGAGATCGTCGAGATCCGTCGTGCCCTGTTCGACGATGTCGATCCCACGCAGGTCCTCGAGCTGTCCATCTTCGCTGCGTTCGTCGGACACGTGGACTGGTCCCTGTCGGCCCTGCACAACGTCCGCCTCGTGCGGCAGCAGAACGGCAACCTGCTCCCCGTGATCTACGATCTCGACTTCACCGGCCTGGTGGGCACGAAATACTCCACGCCCGATCCGCGCCTCGGCATCCGCAGCGTGAAGGAGCGTCTCTATCGCGGACCGTGCAAGGACCCCGCGGAACTCACGCAGTTCTTCGCGCCTTACCGCGAGAAGAAGGACGCCATCCTGGCGCTCTACAGGGACACGCCGGGTCTCGACGGCCGGTACCGCAACGACGCGACGGCCTTCCTGAACCAGTGGTTCAAGATGCTCGACACCCCGCGCGATCAGAAATGGATGTTCGCCGAGAACTGCAACAAGTTGGGCGGGACCTGAGGCACCGCGCGAAGGG
>DAIUET010000026.1:13900-16089 GCA_036845045.1 Gemmatimonadaceae bacterium
GTCGTCCGGAACATGTCCGGAATCGTGTCCGCGCCTAACAGGATCCCGATCCCTTCGAGCGGAAGCCCGGCATCCATCAGCACCGGCGCCATGATCACGATCGATCCTCCCGGGATGCCCGGCACGCTGAAACTGGTGGCAACCACGGTGAGGATCACGCTCGCGAGTTGAGCGGGACCGAGTGTCACGCCGTACAGCTGCGCGATGAACACGACGCCGACCGTCTGCCCGAGCGCGGCGCCGATCCGGTAGACCGAGGCCGCGAGCGGCAGGAAGAAACTGGTGATCTCGTCAGGCAGCTTGAGCCGGGTCCGGGCGCTCTCGATCATGGCCGGCAGCGACGCCAGCGACGAGCGCGAGCTGAACGCGACGGCCTGCGCCGGCAGGGCGGCCCGCGCGAACTCCATCATGGGTACGCCGCCCAGCCAGGCCGCCATCGGGTACAGCACCAGGATCCCGAACACGATGGTCATGGCGGCCACGAGACCGATGTATCCCGCCAGGGCGCCGATCGCGGAGAAGCCGAGGCGGGCGGCCAGGGCCAGCGCCAGTGCAAAGACGCCGACCGGCGCGGTCCACAGGATCCACTGCACCAGCGTCATGGCGGCGTCGCGGATCGCCTCGAACACCCGCACGACGGTGGCACGGCGGTCCCCCGACAAGCCCGCCACGGCGAGGCCAAAAGCCAGCGTGAAGACGATGAGGGGCAGCATCGCGCCGTCGGCGGCGGCCCGCACCGGATTCGCCGGGACGAGGTCGATCAACCACTGCGCGAAGCCGGGAATCCGCCGCACGCTTTCCGCCGTGGCGGTCGCGGTTTGCGATGCACTCGCCTGCAGCGCCGCCTGCGCCCCGGGGTCGATGTCGAAGCGGCCGAGGATTGGTGGCGCGAGCAGGGCGGCGAAAATTGCGCCGGCGAACAGGGTCACGAGGAACAGTGCCATCGCGCGAACGCCGACCCTTCCCAGTGCCGCGGGATTCGGTGTCGACGCAATCCCCGCCACCAGGCTCCCCACCACGAGCGGGATGACCGTCATGCGGATCGCGTTGATGAACAACGTGCCGATCGGCTCGATCCACCTGGCCACGCTGGACAGCGTCGCGTTCCCGCTCGATGAAACGAGGAGACCGAGCCCGAGCCCGGCCACGAGCGCGATCAGGACGCGCGTAGTCAGTGACATGGGCGCCTAAGGTACTTTCCTCCCCGCCGCCCGCTACCCGCTGCCCGTCGCACCGCCGATCTTACCTCCGGCAGCAAGAACATCGGTGTCCTGGAGAGGGAGATGACGGCCAAGAGCTACCATGACCTCGTTCGCGAGGCGAAGTCGCGTGTCGCTGAAGTGACAGCGAGCGAGAGCATCCGCATCCTGGAGGACCATCCCGACACGGTCATGGTCGATTGCCGCGAGCCTAACGAGGCGGCGCTCGGTACCATCGCCGGCGCGGTCGTGATTCCGCGCGGACTCCTCGAGCAGAATATCGAGCGCGTGGCGTCCCGCGATCGGAAAGTGATCGTCTACTGCGCCGCCGGGAACCGCTCGGCGCTCGCCGCCGACACGCTGCGCGAGATGGGCTACCAGGACGTGGCCACCATGGCCGGAGGATTCCGCGCCTGGATCGATGCCGGCGGCGAAGTCGACGCCTGAGGCGGACCGGTTGATTGCCGGCTAGTGTGTAGCGCCGGTCCTTCATGCTGATGCGTCATCCGCTGCTCGACTCCCATCCACTGCTGCCACTGCTCGCGGCGGACCTGCGGGCGCGCCCGGGGCTGGTTGAAACCGACGAGGGGAATCCCACGCGAGCCGCCGTGTCGATCGTGCTGCGCACGAGGCCACAGGCAACAGGCCAGAGGCCACAGGCGCCGCCGCGTCACGAGTCACCAGTCACGAGTCACGACGCCGAAGCCCCAGTGAGCGGTCTCGAAATACTCCTGATCCAGCGGGCCGAACGCACTGGTGACCCGTGGAGCGGCCAGGTGGCGCTCCCCGGCGGACGCCGCAACGCCGAGGACGCGACGCTGCAGGACACCGCCATCCGCGAAACACTGGAGGAAACCGGGATCGACCTCGCCAGTCACGGACTCGTGTTAGGCGCCCTCGACGAGCTCCGTCCGCGCACTCCCGTCCTCCCACCCATCATCGTCACGCCGTTCGTCGCGATTGCGCCGCCCGACCTGCCGTTGAGCCTGA
>DAIUET010000027.1:0-16036 GCA_036845045.1 Gemmatimonadaceae bacterium
CGCGCTCTGCCGCGGGCGCAGGCCGATGAAGATTGTTGCCCCGTCGTCGGTCCATTCGGGGCGGCGCGTCTCCGCGATGCGCATGCCGACGGTGAAGCCCGCGGTCCGGGCCGGATCCATCACGCGGCGCACCGGTGATGCGCTGGCCGCATTGAGCCACGCGAGCACGACGTGGGTCGTGTCGCGAAAGCCCTTGTCAGCCACGGTGCGCAGCGCTGCCAGGTCTTCGCTCTTCTCCCGCCAGGCCAGCCCACGATAGATCGATGCGGACGACTCCAGCACTCGCACTGTCTGCGTCAGCGCATCATAGACCTGCACCGCGTTGCCGGCCCCGCCCTCGGTTTCGATCGTGAGCGCCAGCACCGGCCTGCGGTCGGACCACGCGAAATCGCCGACAGAGCCAAAGGTCATCCGCGCACCGGTCGCGAGGCTCTGCACGATCAGGTCGGCCACGCGTTTCCCCTCGGCGGGGTACCGGCGCATCGCGATGAAGCGGCCGTCGGCGCTGAACCGGAACGCCGCGATCTCGGGGATGCTGTCGGTCCGGCCGGTCGCCAGCTCGCGCAGGCCGAGCGCGTTGCGGACCGGCTTGCGGTCGCGCTCGAGCCGCTCGCGCGTGGCCGGCGACACCCCGATGGTGTATGCCATCCACCGCGAGTCGGCGCCGAACGTCGCCGACGTCCCGTTAGGCACCAGGTACGCGGTGTCGCGGTCCAGTGGCCGCAGGCGAAGCTCGTTTTCCTCGTTCACCCGGTTGACGCCGTAGGCGAGCCAGCGCCCATTGGGAGACAGGGCGGCAGGACCGGGTGATTCCCACTTCCCGTAGTCGGCAGGCGTGACGGGCGATTGGGCCGCGGTCCGACCGGCCACGATGACACACAAGAGGAACGGAAGCAGCTTCGGCATGGGACGCGGGGCAGGGAGCGATGAGCAAGGAGCTCGGGCTACCGGAAGTTCGCAATGCAGCGGCGCATGGGAAAGTCGCCTGGTGTGAAACGTACCAGTCGCCCCTGAGTGGAGGCGCCACGAGCGACACCGTATCTTTCCGCGTCCCTCAACCCAACGCCCCATGAAACGCTGGCTCTCCGCCGCGTGTGTCGTCGCGACTGGTGTTCTCGTGGCGCACGGCGTCCAGGCCCAATCGCTCGCCGACCGCTATCGCGACGCCGCCACGCAGATCGCGGCACGGGCACTGAAGGACAGCGCGGCCTGGAACCGCCTCGCCGTCATGACCGAAACCTTCGGGCCCCGGTTCTCCGGCTCAGAGTCGCTCGAACGGGCCATCGATTGGACACTGGCCGAGATGAAGAAGGACGGCCTCGACAATGTCCGCGGCGAGCCCGTGATGGTCCCGCGCTGGGTTCGGGGGGCCGAGTCGGTGGAAATGATCGCGCCACGCCGCCAGGCGCTGCCCATGCTCGGACTCGGCGGAAGCATCGCCACCCCGGCCGACGGTATCACGGCCGACGTGATGGTGGTCACGAGCTACGACGACCTCCGCGCCCGCGCGGCGGAAGCGCGTGGGAAGATCGTGCTCTACAACGTGCCGTTTACGGCGTATGGGCAGACGGTCGCGTATCGCAGCGGTGGGGCGGTGGCGGCCGCGCGCGTGGGCGCGGTGGCGTCGCTGGTCCGTTCCATCACCCCGTACTCGATGCGCACGCCGCACACGGGTGGCATGGCCTACAACGACAGCGTGCCGAAAATTCCGCATGCCGCGATCACCCCCGAGGACGCGGACATGATTGCCCGCATGATCCAGCGGGGCGAGCGGGTCTCGGTGAAGCTGACGATGGCGGCGCGGACGATGCCCGATGCCCAGTCCCGCAACGTCATCGCCGAGCTTCGCGGCACGACGTCGCCTGACGAGGTCGTCGTGATGGGTGGGCATATCGATTCGTGGGACGTCGGGCGGGGCGCGATGGACGATGCCGGAGGCGTGATCGCAGCGTGGGAAGCGATCCGGATCCTCAAGGAGCTGGGACTCCGCCCGCGTCGCACGATCCGCGTGGTGGGGTGGACGAACGAGGAGAACGGACTGCGTGGCGGAAATGCATACCGCGACGCGCATCGCGCCGAACTCGCCAGGCACGTCGCGGCCATCGAGAGCGACGCCGGGGTCTTCAAGCCGCGGGGCTTCGGGTTCACGGGCACGGACTCGGCCTTCGCACTCGTCAGGCAGATCGGTACGCTGCTGGCCGCCATTGGCGCCGGCGACATTGTCCGCGGCGGTGGCGGCGCGGATATCGGCCCGATCATGGCGCTGGGCGTGCCGGGGCTCGGGCTCAACGTGGACGGCACGAGGTACTTCTGGTACCACCACACGGACGCCGACACGGTGGACAAGCTCGACCCGCACGACGTGGCGCTGTGCGTCGCGACGATGGCCATCATGGCGTACGTCCTGGCGGACATGCCCGGGGGGCTGCCGCGATGAGTCAGGCCAGAGGCCAGAGGCCAGAGGCCAGAGGTACGTGAACTACGCGCTTCCGGGAACACCTTTCCACGCACGGACGGCTCCCCTCGTCCAGGGGCAGACGTGGCGGCGGTGGTCGGGGTACGTGGTCGCGAGCTCCTACGAGCTGCACCACGATCGTGAGTACCACGCCATCCGCAGCAGCGCGGCACTCTTCGACGTGTCACCGCTGTTCAAGTACCACGTGCGGGGGCCCGACGCGGTACGGCTGCTCGATCGGGTCGTCACGCGCAATGTCGCGAAGGCGCAGGTCGGACAGGTGCTTTACACGCCCTGGTGCGACGGGGCCGGCAAGGTGCTCGATGATGGTACCGTGTCGATCCTGTCGCCCGACTTCCTGCGCCTGACGTCGGCCGAGCCGAACTACCGGTGGCTGTGCGAGAATGCGCGCGGCCTTCGCGTCACCATCGAGGATGCCAGCGATGCGGTCGCGGCCCTGGCGCTCCAGGGACCCAACTCCCGCACGATCCTCGAGCACGCGGCCGGCACCAGCCTGGCCGGCGTGAAGTTCTTCCGCCTCACGAACGCGCTCATTCGCGGAGTCCCGGTCACGATCACGCGGACCGGCTACACGGGAGACCTGGGCTACGAGATCTGGATGGATGCCGAGCACGCGTTGCCGGTCTGGGACGCGCTCATCGCGGCCGGGAACTCGTACGGGATCACGCCGGCGGGCATCCTGGCGCTCGACGTAGCCCGGATCGAGGCGGGCCTCCTGCTGCTCGACGTGGATTACGTGCCGGCGCGGAAGGCGCTGATCGAGCAGCAGAAATCGTCTCCGCTCGAACTTGGACTCGAGTGGACCGTTGGATTCGACAAGCCGGCGTTTGTCGGCCACGGGGCACTATTGGCGGAGCGCGCGAGGCGTCCCGAGTGGCGCTTCGTCGGCGTCGAGGTGGAGTGGGAACCGCTCGAGGCGCTGTACACGGAACTCGGGCTCGCGCCCAGACTTCCCACCACCGCGTGGCGCACGAGCGTTCCGCTCTACGCCGCCGACAGCGATCGCCAGGTCGGGTACGCGACGTCGGGGTGCTGGTCACCCCTGCTCAAGCGATACCTGACCCTCGCGCACCTCGAGGCCGGGTCGGCGGAAGTGGACACGGAGCTGGACATGGAGATCACCGTCGAACACCGCCGGAAACGCGCCCGGGCCACCGTGCGGCCGATGCCGTTCTTCAACCCGGATCGCAAGCGCGCATGACGCGAGCGAACGGCGGCTACGACGCCATCGTCATCGGCGGTGGGCACAACGGCCTTGTGACCGCCGCTTACCTGGCGCGCGCGGGGAAGAAGGTCGTCGTACTCGAGCGCCGCCATCTCGTGGGCGGCGCGGCGGTCACCGAGGAGCTGATCCCGGGCTTCAAGTTCTCGGTCTTCTCCTATGTCGTGAGCCTGCTCCGGCCCGAGATCATCCGCGACCTGTCCCTTCCGCGATTCGGGCTGGAGATCCTCCCGTTGGAGAGCACGGTCACGCCCATGTTCAACGGCGACTACCTTGCGGCCTGGCCCGATGCGGACCAGACGCGGCGGGAGGTCGCGCGCCATTCGCTGCGCGACGCCGAGGTGTACGAGGAGTACAGCCGCCTGATGGGACTCATGGCGATGGCGGTGAAGCCGATCATCGGGATGATCCCGCCCGATCCCACGTCGCTGTCGCCGCGCGACCTGCGGGGCCTGCTCCGGCTGGGCCGGCACTTCCAGTCGCTGAGCGAGCGGCACTTCCACCTGCTCTACAAGCTGATGACGATGAGCTCGGCCGACTTCCTCGACGAATGGTTCGAGACGGACGTGCTCAAGGCGACGAAGTCGGCCAGCGGGATCATCGGGACGTTCATGGGGCCCCGGACGCCGGGATCGGCGTACGTGCTGCTGCATCACTACATGGGGGAGATCGACGGCGCCTTCCGGGCCTGGGGTTTTGCCCGTGGCGGGACGGGCGCGATCTCCGAATCCATCGCACGCGCCGCACGGTCGTTAGGCGCCGACGTGCGGCTGGACGCCGAGGTGACGCGGGTGCTCACGAAGGACGGGCGGGCCACGGGAGTGGCGCTGGTGAATGGTGACGAGCTCCATGCCCCGGTGGTGGTCTCCTCGCTCGACCCGAAGCGCACCTTCCTGAAACTGGTCAGCGAAGCGGACCTTCCCCCCGAGTTCGTCGGCGACGTGCGGCGGTTCAGGATCCGCGGCTCGTCAGGCAAGGTGAACCTCGCACTGTCGGGCCTCCCCGACTTCACCTGCCTCCCCGGCGCGGGCCCGCACCTGCGCGGCGCCATCTCCATCTCACCGTCGCTCGAGTACGTCGAGCAGGCATACGACGACGCGAAATACGGCTCGTTCTCCCGCCGGCCGTACATGGACATCATCCTGCCGTCCATGATCGATCCCGGCATGGCGCCGCCGGGGAAGCACGTCATGTCGGTGTTCGTCCAGTACGCGCCGTCGACCATCACCGGCGGCTGGGACAATTTCAAGCGCGATGCCTTCGGGAACGCGGTCATCGACGCCATCGCGCAGTTCGCGCCGAACATCCGCGGCCTCATCATCGACCGGCAGGTGCTGACGCCGGCCGACATCGAGCGGATCACGGGCCTCACCGAGGGGAACATCTTCCAGGGCGAGCTGGCGCTGCACCAGCTCTTCTTCCTCCGCCCCTCGCCGGGATGGGCGCAGTACCGCACGCCGGTGCGCGGATTGTGGCAGTGCGGCTCGGGGACGCACCCCGGCGGCGGCATCATGGGCGCCGGTGGCCGGCTGGCGGCGCTGGAAATCCTGGGAGCGTCGTCGTGAGCCGGTACGACGCGATCGTCATTGGCGCCGGCGCCAACGGGCTGGCGACCGCGGCGCTCCTCGCCCAGAGGGGCCGCAAGGTGCTGCTCCTCGAACGACGCGAGGTCGCCGGCGGCACCAGCGCCACCGAGGAGTTCCATCCCGGGTTTCGCGTCAGTGCCTGCCGCGACAACGTGGGCTGGGTTCCCGACTCACTCGTCAGGCAGTTGCAGCTCGCGCGCCACGGCCTGCAGTGGCTCCAGCCGCCAGCGGGGCTGGTGGGGGTTGGCGCCGAGGGGCCGCCGATCGCGATGTACCCGGACGCCGGACGTACGGTCGACGGGTTGAAGGCGCTGTCGCCGGCCGATGCCTCGCGCTGGGAGGCGTTCACGGCATTCGTCGATCGTGCGGCGGGCTTCCTGCAGGCGGCGTACACGATGCGCGCCCCGCGGGTGCAGTCGAAGGCGTTAGGCGACCTGATGGCGCTGGCCGGACTCGGGCGCCGCCTTCGCAAGCTGGGCCGCCGCGACATGATGGAAGTGCTGCGCGTCGTGCCGATGCCGGTGGCGGACCTCGCCGAGGAATGGTTCGAGCTGGAGACCGTGCGCGCGCTCCTGGCCGTCGCCGGTACGCGTGACGTGATGCATGGCCCCATGTCCGGCGGCACGGCGCTCGTCTTCCTCCATCAGCAGGTGGGCCAGGCCGCGGGGGCGATCGGCGCACGCCGCGTTCCGCGCGGGGGGACCGGAGCACTGGCGTCCGCATATGCCGCCGCGGGCCGGGAGGCGGGGGTCGAGATCCGGCTCGGCGCCGAGGTGGCGTCGCTGACCGTGGAGCGGTCGCGGGTCACCGGCGTGCGACTCGATACGGGAGAGGAGCTTGGCGCGAGCCACGTCATCTCCAGTGCCGACCCGCGGCGGTCGTTCGGATGGATCGACCCGATGTGGCTCGACCCCGACCTGCTGCGGGCCGTGGACCACATCCGGATGCGGGGGTCGACGGCGCGCGTGCATTTCGCCCTCGACGCGCTCCCCAGGGTGCTGTCCGGCGGCGTCGAGGTCGCCCGCGACGCGTTAGGCGGTACGATGACGGTCGCGGCGTCGGTGGCGGCGGTGGAGCGGGCATACGATGCGGCGAAGTTCGGCGCGATCCCCGGCGCGCCGGCGCTGACGATGACGATCCCGACCCTCATCGATCCGTCGCTGGCTCCGGACCGGAAGCACATCCTTTCGGTCACGGTGCATCACGTGCCCTGGGCTGTGCGCGGCGGGTGGACGCCGGCCGTCCGCGAGGCGCTGGGCGAGCAGGTCACCGCGATGGTCAGCGCGGTCATCCCCGACCTGACAGAGCGGACGGTGAACCGCTGGATCCTCACGCCCGCGGATATCGAGTCGCGGTACGGCTGCACCGAAGGAAATCTTTCGCATGGTGAGCTCGCCCTGGACCAGTACCTGTTCATGCGCCCGGTTCCGTCGTGCAGCCGCTACGCCACCCCGATGCCGGGGTTCTGGCTCTGCGGCACAGGAAGCCACCCGGTGAATTCCAGCGGCGCCGCGGCTCCCCTGCTGGCTCGGGAGCTCGAAGGGTCCCGACAGCCGGCACCGCGCTGATCACGCAGGCGGGCGATCACCGGGCGGTGAGACGGAGTCTCCTCGTCCCCCCCTCGTACCGTGGTATCCGATTGTGTGACATCATGTTGACGCGGTGAGGTGCGAGTGAGGGACGCCGGTACTTTCGTGGCGTTCACCGCAATACTCCGACCGGCGGGGCGGTGCAGGCGCCCGACCGGGTCGAGTCACGATCTCACCAGGTGGTCACCATGGACCTCAGTCTCACCGGACACGCCGAACGGGGGGCCGCGCCCCGGCGAAGCGACAGCACCGCCTTCCCGCTCCCGGCCGGCGTCAATCCACTCGACCGCATAGCGGTCCTGGACATCCTGCGCGGCCTGGCCCTGCTCGGGATGTTCGCGGTGCACTTCAACTACTACGAAGCGACACCGTCAGGCGTAGACCCCGGGCGCGCCGCCGCGCTGGTCGAACGACTGCTCGGGCTGTTCGTCGAGGAACGTTTCTACGGGATCTTCGGCATGCTCTTCGGCGTCGGCTTCGCCGTGCAGCTCGAGCGTTCCACCGCGCGCGGCGAACGCTTCCTGGCGAAGTACCTGCGACGCCTGGCCGCTCTCGCGGTCTTCGGGTTCATCGCCGAAGGGATCTTCGGATTCAATGTGCTCTTCGGCTACGCGATGTGGGGCGTGCCGCTGCTGCTCGTCCGGCGCTGGCCGGTGAAGGCGCTGGTCGTCCTGCTGATCCTCTGCGCGGCCGCGCGGCCGATCTACTCCGTGACGCGGATCGCCATCGCCGGCACGACGGCCGATGGCGTGGCGCGCTTCACCGAGGGAGAGCGTGCGCAGCTCGCGGCCTACCGCGCCGCCCGCGACTCCCTCGACGAAGCCGCACGGTCCGGCAGCTGGAGAACGGTCGTGGCCGCGCGCCTCGAGTTCATGCCGAAGTTCCATCGCCAGTGGAGTCTTCTGCCTAACGGCAGCTTCACCTTGTTCCTGCTCGGCCTCATCGCCTGGCGCCTTGGCCTGTTCACGCGCCCCGGGCAGCATCGACCACTCATCGTCGCGCTGATCGGCTTCGGCGTGCTCTCGTCGGCCCTGGCCACGTTCGTCATGCCGTTCGGTGGCCCCGTCACGCCGCCGCTGCCCACCGATCCGCCCGTGCCGACTGCCCTCATGCGCTTTGCGCGGTACGGGTTCACGCTACTCCGACCGCAGTGGCTCGCCTTCGCCTACGTCGGGACCATCCTGCTGCTGGTGGCGCGCAATCCCGCATGGCAACAGCGCCTGTCGTGGTTCGGCTGGGCCGGTCGCCTCGCGCTGACCAACTACATGGCGCAGGTCATCCTGCTCGAGGTGTTGTTCACGCCGCACGGATTCGACCTCAAGGTCCCGGCGACCCTGGTGTTTCCCGCCGCGGTCACCCTGTTCGTCACCCAGGCGTTTTTCAGCCGCTGGTGGCTGTCGCGGTACCGTTATGGTCCGCTCGAGTGGGTCTGGAGGACCGCCACGACCTGGAGCGCGCAGCCCTTGCGACGGGAATCGCCTGCCCTCGTTCGTCGGATGGCAGCGTAGTCAATGCGAGCCGCGCGACTCCAGCACTTCCGCCAGGGCGGCGGTGAATCCCGGCGTCGTCGCCCGAAGCGTGCCGAGGTGCTTCCAGCGCAGGACACCGTCACGGTCGATGAGGTAGGTCGACGGGACGCCGATGGCCAGGAAGCGCGAATTCACCCGCTCGTCGGGGTCGCGCCAGATCGGGTACGTCATGCGGAACTCGCGCGCAAACTCCGTGATCTTTGCCTCGTCACCGCGGGAGTCCACACTCACGCCGATGATCTGCAGGCCCTCGGCGGCGTGCCTCGCGTGGAGCGACTCCAGGTACGGAATCTCCTCCTTGCAGGGGAGGCACCACGTGGCCCAGACGTTCAGCAAGACCGGCTTCCCGCGCAGCAGGGCGAGGGACACACTGTCGCCCTGCATGTTGCGCGCCGCGTAGGACGGCGCCTCGACGCCGACTTCCACGCGGCCGGGCGCGTCGTCGGACCCGGCACACGCGGCCGTCAACGCCAGCAGGAGCCAGCGGCGCATGCCTAACGCCCCCCACTGCGGGCCGCGAGGCGGGCCGTCGCCATCCGGACCCGGGCCGTGTCGCCGGGTTGCGTCCAGGCGAAGATGATTTCCTCCCCGGCGCGCACCATGCGCGGGAATCCGCTGGCCCGCGCCGCCGCCGAACTCGCGACCATCATGGCCGGCGACGTCGTCCCCCCGGGCGACACGGCGCGAATGCGGACCTCCGCGCCGTCGTCGCCGACACGCTCGAGCCACGTCACGAGTGCACGTCCCGAGCCGTCGAATTCGACATCCACGCGCCCCGCCGGATTGCCGTCGTCCACGCGAACCGGAGCGTTGAACGTGGCGCCCGCATCGCTCGAGAAGGCCACGTTCACCCGCGCGGTGTCCCGCGCGCCCGTGAACCATGCGACGGCTACCCGCTCTCCATCAGCGACGATCGACGGTCCGTTCACCGGGCAGCCTTCGATATGCCACTCGTCGGCATGCACGCGCGTTGGCTCGGTCCAGGTTCCGTTGACGCGCCTCAGGACCGCGATGTCGCGGATCTCTTCCGGCGAACGATCCCGATAGACCACAACCGGTCCGCGCGACGTCATGGCGGCAGCCGTCTGGCAGCAATCGCAGATCCGGTTGTCGATCAGGCTCGTCGCCGCCACGCCGCCGTCGGCGCCGATGCGGGTGTTGCCCAGCTGCATCGCGCCGCGTGTCGTCGCGTGCTCGTCGTGGCCGCCGCCCGCGGTTGCGCGGCCATCGAGCCAGACCGCCTCGACCGAGTCTCCTTCGGCCGCGAAGAACGACACGAAGCCGTGTTCCGCCGCCACGTTGTCGTCGTGAAGCGTTCGGGGTTCGGACCAGGTCGCGCCGGCGTCGCTGCTCTGCCGCACAATCACGTCGTACGAGTACCTCCCACCCGGCCGTTTCTGCAGCCAGTGCATGACGATCCGTCCCGAGGGCGCGACGAACACTGAAGGGAAGTCGGCCCAGTTGACGAACAGGTCTTTCCGTGCGGTGATGGTTGCCGGCGTCGACCAGGTCCCGTCGTCGCGCACCGCGAGGTGGAGGGCCACCGTGGAGTCGGCCTTCCGCTCCAGCCAGGACAGGTAGACGCGCCCCTCGCTGTCGACCGCCAGGTTCGGCTCGCCGCTCAGCGGGCCGGCTGGCGATTCGATGGTGGCGACGGCTTCGATCGGCGGCGGCGCATCTGAGGGTGCGCAACCGGCAGCCACCAGCAGGGCCGCCGCGGACGGAATGCGGACGTGGGGTTTCATACGCGGAAGCTGTGACGGCTCACCTGACGCGTCAACGGCGTGGCGGCGCGAGACCGGCCCATCTCCCGGGAGCAACCGCCACACGCCGCAGCCAGCAGGTGCTCAGAACTCCCGCTTCTTCATCTCCTTGAAGATGCGGTTGGCGTCGCTGTCGTCCCGGTCCGGTGGACGCGTCTTGTCCACCGTGGCGTCGTACGACCGCTGGGACGCCGGTTTCACCTTCGCGGCCTTGGCGGCGTTTCGCTTCGCCAGTGCCTTGATCTGCTTCTCGTTCATGCGGCTCCTCACCTCGCTGTAGTTCCCTGTGTGTATGCCACCTTCCCGCCCTTCATGACGAACCGGACTGCGCGAACCGCCGAGATCGATGTCGTCGGGTCGCCTTCCACCGCTACGAGGTCGGCGAGAAGGCCCGCCTTCACCTGGCCGATCCGGTTCTCGAGCCGCATCGCTTTCGCGGTCACCGACGTCGCTGCCTTCAGCACGTCCAGAGGACTCATTCCGTAGTCCACCTGCAACTCGAGTTCGCGCGCATTATCACCGTGATTGAACACGCCGACATCGCTTCCGTTGCAGATCGTGACGCCGGCGGCCAGCGCCGCCCTGAAGCTGGCGCGTTTCTGCGCAAACCGCGCGGGCTCGGGGTCGACGCCCTTTCGCCACCCGGCGTACTGTGCCGTCGCGTCACCGGCGGCCAGCGTGGGGCAGAACGCCACCCCACGCTCCGCCATGAGCCTGAAGACCTCGGCCGTTCCGTTATCGCCGTGCTCGATCGTCGCCACGCCGGCGGCGGCCGCGCGCCGCATCCCTTCGGGCGTCGAGGCGTGTGCCACCACGGGCCGTCCACTGCTCCCGGCGATTTCGACCACGCGGCGGACTTCTTCCTCGGTGAATGCGGGGCGCGCCTCACCGTCAGGTCCCCACCGGTAGTCGGCGTAGATCTTGATCCAGTCCGCCCCGTGCCGGATCTGGTCGCGCACGATCCGCGACAGGTCCTCCAGCCCCGACGCTTCCTCGGCGCCCTGCGGGATATCCCACTCCGTGGCGAATCCCTTCGGGGCGTAACTCCCCTTCATCACGATCGCGCGGGTCGTCACGATCAGCCGGGGTCCGGGGATGACGCCCTTCTCGAGCGCCTGCTTCAGGCCGACATCGGCATAGGCCGCGCCTTCCGTGCCCAGGTCGCGCAGCGTGGTGAACCCCGCCTCCAGCGTGCGAGCGAGGTGGACCGTCGCGCGCGCAACGCGTTCACCTAACGATTCACGGAGGACCTGGTTCTCCCAGGACGTCTCGTTGTACGGGTGCAGCAGGACGTGCGAATGCGCGTCGATGAGGCCTGGCATGAGCGTCAACCGGGGGAGGTCGATGACCTCCGCGTTCGGCGGCACGCCGATCTGCGTTGCCGGACCCACGGCCTCGATCCGTTCTCCACGAACGAGCACTACCCAGCCCTCGCGGAGCCCGGGACCCACGCCGTCGAAGACTCGAGCAGGCCTGAGCAGGACCGGTGGTGCCGGTGTCGCTGCCGCGCGCTGCGCCATCGACTCCGCCGCCAGAACCACGGTTGCCACAGAAACCAGTATCAGGCGAGTCGGCCGCATCGGCTATGCGTTTCGTGGTGCCTGGTTGGACTGAGCACTCTCGGCGCGAGAGAACTCGGTCACCCCACCCGAGATGATGAATGCCATCACCGCGGAACTCGACACGTCCAGGCGTTGCACGTTGGCCGTCGGGAAGATGAAGAGTTGCCCGGCGAAGTTGTACGACTGCGGCACGTACACCGACACCATCGAGTCGAGGCCAAGGCGCGTGAGCGACTCCTGCGTCACGAAGCCCAGCACGTGAGCGCTGCTGCCCGGCACCAGTTGCACGAGCACCGGCTTGTCGAATCGGCGCTTCTCGCCCACGAACGCCTTCACCAGGTCGCGCGTGGATCCGTAAACCAGGTTCACAAACGGGAGCCGGCTCAGAATCCTGTCGAAGAAGGAAACGGCGCCCCGGGTCAACAGGTTTGAACCAAGGAACCCGACGATCGTGATGAGGATCAGCGTGGCGACGAATCCCGCTCCGGGCACCGGCAGGCCCAGCAATCCATCGATGGACCTGAACAGAAAGACACAGACGTAGACCGTTAACGCGAGAGGCGCGAGGAGAACGAGGCCCCGGAAGAAGTAGGCGACTATTCGCCCCGTCATTACGTCGCGTTCGCGAAGACGACCGTATCGACTTCCAGCGGCAACCCGTCGCGGCGCCAGGCAACGATGCCGCCGGTCAGGTTCGTCACGTCCTCGAAGCCCGCCGCGGCCAGCAGGCTCGCGCCGATCGCCGAGCGACTCCCACTCTCACAGACGAGTACCACGGACTGGGTACGCGGCTTGTCCGCCATCTGGGAGACGAGCCGCCCGAGCGGAATGTGCAGCGAGCCGGCCACGTGCCCGGACCGCCATTCGGCGAGGGTCCGCACGTCGACCAGGATGGCTCCGGCGCTCATCCGCGCCGCGACGTCCTCAGGGACCACCTGGCGTGAGGCGACAACCTCCCCGCGCTCAGCCCACTCCGCCAGGGCTTCGGCGCCGAACCAGCCGGCGACGCGATCGAGGCCGATCATCGCCAGCTCCTGCGTCGCCTGGCGGACGGCGGCATCATCCGTGCGGCCGGCGAGCAGGTAGAGGTCGCGATCGTACGGCAGGACCCAGCCCGCGTAGCCGGCAAACGCGCGGGTGAGCGGAATGCTGATCGTCCCCGGGATGTGGCGCGCGGCGAATTCGTCGGCGCGGCGCAGGTCAACGACCAGTTCCTTCCTGGCGAGTGCTGCGCGCAGCTCCTCCCCGTCGAGGCGCCGTGGCGCCGCGGGCTCGCCGAGGGGCGGCGGCCCGTCGCGATTGATCCGCTTCATCGTCGCGAAGTACGTCGGCGGTTCGGGCTGGCCCTCGAGCACTGCTTCGACGAATGCCTCCTCACGATCGATCTGGAACGCCCAGTTGGTCAGCTTCTCATAGCCTAACGTGGTCTGCGGCATCGCGCCCAGCGACTTGCCGCAGGCGGAACCGGCGCCGTGACCGGGCCAGAGCTGAAGCCAGTCCGGGCACCGCTCCGTGAAACGACGCAGCGATTCGAACAGCAACTTTGCCCCGGCGCGCATGCTGCCTTCGGTGCCGACCACGCGCTCGAGGAGGTCGGGACGCCCCACGTCGCTGACGAAGATGAAGTCGCCCGTCAGGGCGCCGATCGGTTGCGGTGAGGCGAGTGTATCCGCGATGAGGAAAGTGAGATGCTCGGGCGTGTGCCCGGGGGTGTGCATCGCCTCGATGCGAACGTTTCCGACTGCAAACGTGTCGCCGTCCTGCAAGAGGGTCGCCCCGGCTTCGCGCGCGAACTTGTACTGCCAGTCCTGGCCTCCTTCGGCGGACAGGAGGAGCGTCGCTCCGGTGCGGGCAGCGAGCTCTCGCGAGCCCGACACGTAGTCGGCGTGGATGTGGGTCTCGGTAACGTGCGTGACCCGCAAGCCCGCTCCGCGTGCGGCGTCGATGTACTGCGTCACATCGCGGTTCGCATCGACAATCAGCGCTTCGCCGGTCTGCTGGCACCCGATGAGGTAACTGGCCTGGGCAAGGCCCTCATGGAAGAAGCGCTTCAGGAGCACGGACAGTCCTCCGGCGGAAGGCCTGGTGCGGGTGACATCGAGACAAACCTACTTTGGTAGCCGCGGCCACTGCCAGTTGGAAGAGGACGCAGGAGGGCGGGAGACAAAGCAGAAACAGGGGAGGACGCGCCACTGGATCAGCCCCTTTCTCCCCTGTCTGCTCAACCTCCCGCGTCCTGCTGTATTCAGCGCCCGCCCAACGGCCTGGGGGGCACCGTCCGCAGGTACATGTAGATCGCCTTGGTCTCGAGGTCGGTCATCTCCCGGGTCAGGGGGATCGGCATCAAGGTGGTGTCGATCGGCGTTCCGTTTGGCCGCACGCCTTCCCTGAGCGCCTTGAAGAAGTCCTGCTCGCTCCACGTGCCGATCCCTTCCGGAGTGATGTTCGACGCGGGAGGAGTTTCCGGCGGAGTGCCGGGGATTGCTCCACCCGAGAGCGTGGGGCCATGACAGCCGGTGCAGCCGCCGATTTCCGCGAGATAACGACCGTAATCGACCGTCGTGTCTGCTGCGGGCGGAGCGGGGCGGCGCGCCGTGTGGTCCATCTCCTTGGCTTCGAACATCGGGTTCAGGTCGCCCTTGAGCACGAGCATCCGTCCAACCAGCCCGAACGCCGTCGGCGGCAGTTCCCGATCGACCGGGGGAAGTGTACGGAGGTACGCGACCAGCGCACCCGCGTCTGCATCACCCATGTGCCAGTAGTTGCGCGCGGGCATCAGCGCCAGCGCCCGTCCACCGACCCCGATGCCATGTCGAATCGCGCGAAGGAAGTCGTCATCCGACCGATTGCTGGCGATGCCACCACGGCCAGACGTGAGGTTCGGAGCGACCACGCGACCCATGGGCATGGCGTCAAAGACGACCTTGCCTCCGAGATCGTTGTCATGGCAGTCCACGCACTTGGAGATGGCACGCGACAGGTGCCGCCCGCGCGCCACCGACGCCGAATCGCTTGGAATGGGAGGAGACGCGGCGCTGACCTCGATGCTCTTGTTGATGGCTTGCGTCGAGAAGACGAAGATCGTCGACAGTACCAGCAGCACGAGGACGACGATGCCAGCCAGGATCTTCCCAAGGGTTTTCATGCGCGAAAGCGGGATTGGGTGAACGCCAGATTCAGGGATGCGGACGGGACAATGATCTGTCGAATGGGACGGGCTCCCGCAAGTCGGTATCGTGCGTTGGCGGCAGATGTTGCAGGATTGCCTGACGCGATGCGGGTTCCCCTCGCGCAGGATACCGCAAGCCTCCGGAAGCCTCTATAGTTCGCGCCATGACAAGCACCCGGGCCCCACAGACCCCGGCAACTCCCGCGCCAGCAGCACCGGTGCCGCCGGAATGGTCAATCGAGGACGCGAAGGCGCTGTACAACGTCGATGGCTGGGGCGTCGGCTTCATCGACGTCAACACGCTGGGGCACGTGGTCGTCCGCCCCGATCCCAACCGCCCGGAACGGGCCCTCGATCTCCACGAACTGGCGATGGACCTCGAGGAGCAGGGTGTCGCGTTGCCGGTGCTGCTTCGCTTCTCGGACATCCTGCAGACCCGGATCGAGCAGCTGAGTGAGCGCTTCGAATCGGCGATCCGCGAGTTCGAGTACGCCGGTGGGTACACCACCGTCTACCCGATCAAGGTCAATCAGCAGCGCCATGTCGTCGAGGAGATCTTCGAGTTCGGCCGCAAGCATCAGGTGGGGCTCGAGTGCGGATCGAAGCCCGAGCTGCAGGCGGTCCTTGGCCTCACCGAGTCGACCGAGCACCTGATCGTGTGCAACGGCTACAAGGACGAGGAATTCATGCGACTGGCCCTGATGGGCCAGCGGCTCGGCCATCGCGTGTTCATCGTCCTCGAGCAGTTGAGTGAGCTGGAAGTCCTGCTGGATGCCGCGGCGGATCTGGGCGTGACGCCGATGGCCGGGGTGCGGATCAAGCTCGCGACGGAGGGGTCCGGGCGTTGGGCGCAGAGCGGCGGGGAGAAATCGAAGTTCGGGTTGAGCGCCGCCGAACTGGTGAAGCTCGTGGACCGGTTGCGTGACCGTGGCCAGCTCGATGTGCTCAAGCTCATTCATTTCCACCTCGGCTCGCAGATCACCGACATCCGCTACATCAAGACGGCGCTGGGAGAGATCACGCGGTTCTACGTGGAGTTACGCGCCCTGGGCGTGGACATCACGCACGTGGACGTGGGGGGCGGCCTCGGTGTCGACTACGACGGGACGAGCTCGACGAGTCACGCCAGCGTCAACTACA
>DAIUET010000028.1:0-1893 GCA_036845045.1 Gemmatimonadaceae bacterium
CACCACGATGCAGAAGCCGTTCTCGTACATCGTGCAGTATTCGTCGTTCGGCGTGAAGGACGAGCTGTGGGACGCGACCGGGAAGGTGGTCGCGACAATCAACCAGCGCGCGCTGCGCGAGGCGCCCGACAGCGGCGACGGCGGCGGATTCGGGCGCGGCGGGAACGAAGGGCCGCGTCGCGGCCTGGCGTGGATGCCGAGCGGACCGGGGATGTACTACATCGCGTCCGACGCGCCGGCGCGCGGTGACTCGGCCGGCGCACCGCCAGCGACCGGTCGCACCGGAGCTGCAGGTCGTGGTGGGGCGGGCGGAAATCGTCCCGAGCGGCTGATGAAGTGGAACCCTCCCTTCGCCGCCAGCGACACGACGACACTCTATCGGCATACGGGACCACTGAGCGGTGTAGCGTTTACCGACGATGCGAAGATGGTCTTTGCCGCGACCACGTCGAATGGTCAGGGCGAGATCTTTGCGGTGCGCCTCGATGACCCGTCGAAGCGATACACCGTCGTCAGGCAGCGCGGATATACGCCGTCGCTGGGTGGGGGTGGGGGCCGGGGCGGCGGTGGTGGCCGTGGCGGCGCCGCCGGGGACGATTCGCTGTCGTTCTACAACAACCCCGGTGCGCTCGTCACCAGGCGCGGCACCGCGGGAGGACAGGTCGTCATGCTGACGCCGGACAGCGGCGTGTTCATGCGGGGGACGCAGTATTTCCGCGACTTCCTCCAGAGCCCGCCGCGGGAGTTCGTGGATCGCGTCGACATCCGCACCGGCACGAAGACGCGCGTCTTCGAGGGAGCGCGGGACGCCGTCGAGACTGTGAGCACGCCGTTGGACGATGAGTTTTCGAAAGCCATCGTCGTGCGTGAATCACCGACGGAGGTGCCGAACTCGTACCTGCGTGACCTGAAAACGGGCGCGATGACGCGCCTGACGAACAACACCGACCCTGCACCCGAGCACACGCGCAACATCCGGAAGCGAGTGACGGTCACCCGACCCGACGGCATCTCGTTTGTCGTCCGTGTGACGCTGCCCGCGGATTATCGGGAAGGGACACGCCTGCCCGGCATGTTCTGGCTCTACCCCTACGAGTATACGAGCCAGGCCGAATACGACCGGACGCTCCGGACCGAGAACATCAATCGTTTCCCGAGCGGTGGAACACGGACCATCGAGTACCTGGCGACGCAGGGGTACGTCGTGGCGAACTTCGATCCTCCGATCATGGGCGAGACCGGTCGGATGAACGACAACTACGTCGCCGATCTGCGCATGAACCTGTACGCGGTCATCGATGAACTCGATCGCCAGGGGTGGATCGATCGCACGCGGTTAGGCATCGGCGGGCACAGTTACGGCGCCTTCACCACGGCCAATGCCCTCGTGCACACGCCGTTTTTCAAGGCCGGCATTGCGGGCGACGGCATGTACAACCGCACGTTGACGCCGACCGGGTTCCAGAGCGAGCGGCGGGACCTGTGGGACGGGCAGGGCACCTACCTCGAGATGTCGCCGATGCTGTACGTCGACCAGATGCAGGGCGCACTGCTCATGTACCACGGCATGGAGGACCAGAACGTGGGCACGAACCCGATCAGCTCGATCCGCATGATGCAGGCGCTGCGCGCCCAGGGAAAGAATTCCGCGCTGTACATGTACCCGTACGAAGATCATGGCCCGGCGACCGAGGAGACGCTGCTGGATCTGTGGGGGCGCTGGACGGCGTGGCTGGACATTTACGTGAAAAATGCGGGGATGAAGCAGAAGGTTGTGCAGTAACGGCAGGCCAGAGGCCAGAGGCTGAAGGCCAGAGGGGGCCCGGGCTTCCGGGCCCCGTTTTCTTGCCCGAAGCTCCCCAGCGCGCCATCGTAGTGGCAGTTCACCCCCGG
>DAIUET010000028.1:1903-7072 GCA_036845045.1 Gemmatimonadaceae bacterium
TTCCATGCGTACCACGTCATCGAAATCAACTGTTTCGATCCGTATGCATTCGCCCACTTCCGCTTTGATCCGCGTCCTGGTTTTGGTCGTGGCCGTGTTCATCCCAGCGGATACACGTGCACAGGGCAACTTCGGCAACCTTGCGGCGGGGCCGTACAACCGCCTCGTCATCCGGGGCGCGATGGTGATCCCAGGACACGGCGGACCACCGGCCGGGCCGTATGACATCGTCATCGAGCGGAACATGATCACCGAGATGATCCCGTTCGATCCCGTTTCGGCTGAACGGCGCGGAGCCTCGTCCCGGCCCACCGGTGACCGGGTGATCGAAGCCGAGGGGAAGTTCGTGATGCCGGGAATGATCGACCTGCACACGCACATCCGTACCGCGCCGCAGGAAAACGAGTACGCCTGGTACCTCCGGCTCGCGCACGGCGTTACGGGGATGGTCAATGCGCCGGATCGCGGCCTCGATTCGGCGATGTTCCAGGCGAAGCGGTCGGCGGACAACACGATCCTCGCGCCGCGCATGTGGCCCATCTGGGGGTGGGGCGCGAACACGACCCGGAAACGGGAGCAGCTCGAGGACCCGAAGCTCGCGCCCGAAATCGCCCGGGAGATGGTGTCGAAGGGGGCGCGCGTCGTCTCGTTAGGTAGCGTCACCTGGGATACCGCGCTCTTCGGGGCCGTGGCGAAGGCCGTCTGGGCCGCCGGCGGCATCACCACGATCCACCTGCCGCCATCCACCAATGCCGTGGTCAACGCGGCGAAGGCCGCCTGCCTCGGCGCCACGATGATCGAACATCATTACGGCTACGCCGAGTCGGCGCTCGATCGCCAGACGCAGGATTTCGTCCGCACGTACAATTTCGACAACGAAAACGACCGCTTCCGCGCGGCCGGTACGGTGTGGCTCGAGACCGACCGGGCGCGCCTGCTCTCCCAGGTCGCGGATTCGCTGGTCAAGTGCGGCGCCACCATGTTGCCGACCCGCGTTGTATACGAGGCGAACCGGGACTTCATCCGCGCGTCCAGCCTGCCCTGGCTGGAGAAGTACACCCACCAGTCGCTGATTAACTGGAACCTGCCCAATCCGGCCTACCACGGCGCCTTCCACTACGACTGGACCTCGGACGACGAGTACTACTGGACGTTCGCGTTCCGGCTCTGGGGCGACCTGATCGCCGAGTTCAACAAGCGCGGCGGTCGTGTCGCGTACGGAACGGACGACAACTACATCTGGGCGACGCCGGGTTTCTCGGCCGTTCGCGAACTACAGTTGCTGCGCGAGACGGGGATGCACTCCCTCGAGGTGCTGAAAGCGGCGACGAAGAACAGCGCCGAGACATTGCGTGAGCCGAAGCTGGGTCTCGTGCGCCCCGGTTACCTCGCCGATCTGGTCATTGTGGACGGCAATCCGGCGTACAACCTGAAGTTCCTGTACTCCTTCGGCGACCTGACCATCGACAAGGACCGGAAGATGTTCCGGACGAAGGGCGTCATCCACACGATCAAGGACGGCATCGTCATCGAGAACGCGCGGCTGATGACGGAGGTCGAGCGGATGGTGACGAAGTCGAAGCAGGGGGTGCCGGCGGCGAATGCCGTCACGTCGCCGTTCCTGAGTACGCGCCCCATCATCCCCGACGGCGGTCGTTGACGCCCCCGAAAGACTTTACCACGAAGGTCACGAAGGTCACGAAGGAAAGCGGGAACGGTTCCTTCGTGACCTTTGTGTCCCCCGTGAGTTCAGGCTCTTGGGACCCTTCTGACGCACCGGGCGTACCGGGGAACCTAACGCTTCGTTGATCCTCTGTGCGCCTCTGTGGTTCATGCCGTTACGGAGTTCAGTTCAACGTCGTCGCCTGGCGGTACCCAAAACGTCAATGTTATCGTTGCGGGGAAAGGGCATCAGCCACACGATCAAGGACGGCATCGTCAGCGAGAACGCGCGGCTGATGGCCGAAGTGGAGAAGATGGTAACCAAGTCCAAGCAGGGTGTGCCGGCCGCTAACGCAGTTATTTCACCATTCCCGACGGGCGTCAGGCCGATCATTCCGGAAGGTCAGCGCTGATCAAGAAGACATTTTGACCGCGGAGGTACGCGAAGGAAGCACAGAGCGCGCGGAGAACATCTTTCCGCCTTTTGATGTTACCCAGTGCGCCTCGGTGCTGCCTCCGTTCGCATTCGCGTTCAAGGTGTTTGCGGCGCTTACTCGTCGTTGTGAAGCTTGTGCGATACCGGCGGGCTATTTCACGCGAGTAGGCGTCGACCGATCCGTAAAGGTGCCGTCGCCCAACTGACCGAAGGCATTTCTTCCCCAGCATACCGCGACTCCTTGCAGCGTCAGGCCGCACATGTGCAGGTAACCACTTGCTAGCTGCGCAAACTGCATGTCTCCGCTGACTGGGCCGACTGAAGGTCGGTCGATCGTGGTGTCATCCCCCAGTTGGCCGTGGCTGTTGCTGCCCCAGCAGAGAACCCGGCCATTCAGCGTGAGCACGCAGGCCGAGTCGTAACTCATGGCGATGTCCCGTAGCTCGGGAACTCCGTGTACCGGTGTGGGCACGAGCGGATTTACGCGATTGCCATCGGGAAGACGAAACGTTCCCCAGCACCATAGCTGGCCCGCGGCCGTCAGCCCGCAACTTGCCGGACCGTAAGGGCCTGCAAGCCTAACGAACTCTGGCGCGCCGAGCACTGGCGCTGGATTGACGCGAGACGTCATGGTTCCATCGCCCAACTGGCCGAGCGAATTCTGTCCCCAGCACAAGGTGTTCGTGGATGTACGGGCGCAGGAGTGTTCACCGAAGAGGCGCAGTTCGACGAAGTTCCCACCGCCGTGCACCAGGGTCGGCAAGGCGAGAGGGCCGGCGTCGAGTGCGAACATTGATGCTCCCCAGCAATACACGTCTCCAGCGCTGCTCAATCCACACGTAAGAAAGGGCCCGGCGGAAATGGCGTGAAGCGATACGGTGCCACTGACGCGCACTGGTGTGGGGCTGCTGATGTCGCTGCCGTCGCCCAACTGGCGGAAGAAGTTCGATCCCCAGCAGTAGACGGATGCGGACGCGGTACGACCACAAGTGTGCGCAACTCCCGCAGCAACTTCCACGAAGGTGAGTCCTCCGACGACCTGGGTGGGTTGCGAACGGTTCGTCTCGGTCCCATCGCCCAGTTGGCCGGCGCTATTCTCACCCCAGCACCACAACGAGCCTGAGCTCGTTCGTCCGCAAGTATGCCCGTTACCCACCGCGATTTGCACAAATGCCGTCGTTGTCACGCGAAGTGAAGCAACCCCCGTGACGCCCTCACTCGAAGCGGAGATCTCGGTCGTCCCCGGGCTCACTGCGACGATCGCCGCCGTAGCGCCATTACCGACAATCGTCGCGACGGTCGGATCACTGGATGTCCAGGTTACAGGGCGACCAGTGAGCGAGTTTTCGCCGGCATCGCGCAGTAGCGCTGTCGCGACAGTCGTCTCGCCGACAAAAAGGTCAGAGTTTTCGAGGTCGACGTTGACCGTCGTCACTGGAGCGGCCGGGCTTGATCCCTCGCGGCAGCCGCTCGTCAGGCACGTTGCCGCCAGCATCGCCGTGACGATAGTGCGCACGCGGCACTGACCCTAAGGGACCGATCTCGAGCCGCGTCGTCGAGCGGTCAGCAACACTTCGATGTTATCGTTTCGCGGATTCACGAAGTCGAGCCTGACGCGGCCATCTGGCTGCACCGATACCGTCGCCGGAATAGAGCAATTCGTCAGGTACCAGCCCTGCGGCAATACCATTGCATTCGCAGGGCGGCCGAAGGCCCGGTCCCAGACGAGTTCATCGCCCACCACGCCGTAGCGGCCGGGATCCGTGTACGTCTCGGAAATGCGCAGCCGAACCGACTGACCCTGCTTCACGGCCGGAAAACGAATCACTACGACCTCGCTCTGCGCCGTGACCGGTTCGCCGATGTCGATCTTCGCCTCGGTGATTTTCGCTCCCTTCAACGTCTCGACGTTCAGCTTCTCACCCGTATCAAGGATCAGCGCCGAGGGATTCGAGACCGTGCTGCCGCCGCGCACGATGTTGAGGTAGCGGTCCACGCCGGGCCGCGTCTCGGTGTAGTCGTGATAGAGATCGAAGGAATGCGTTTCCGGTGACTGCAGGAAGTAGACGATCTCCCGGTCCTGCCGCGCCCGCTCCGACAGGCGGCTGTTGCGGTTTGCGCCTAACGTTGGCGGCGCGGCCTGCGCGTGGAGCAGCACCGGCACGACCAGGGCGAGCAGGGAAGCGATGCGCATCACCTGAGCCTCCTTCCCTTCACGACGTACGGAACCTGCGCCGGCCCGATGTTGATGAAGCTCACCTGGATCCGGCCGTCGGCCTCCTGCCGGATCTGCGAGGGGTAGTTCACGCTGGTCAGCTCGTAGCCGGCGGGCAGGACCACGGAATTCTTCTTGATGCCTAACGGACGGCTGAACACCAGCGTGTCGCCGCCGGCCATGTACGAGGTGGCGTCTTCGTACGTCTTGTCGATGAGGATACGGGCCTCGCCACCGGCGGGGACGGGGCGCGCCAGGTGCACCATGATGTACTCGCCGGTGGAATCAGCACCGCGCACGCCGCCCGCGCGCGCCACATCGCCTCGCACGACCTCGAACTTGAGCGGCTGCCCCGTCATCCGGTCGGTGACCGCTTCGTCCGTTGCCACGCTGCCGCGCCGGATCGGGTTGAAGTACCGCGTCGCCCCGGCGGTGGTCGCCGTGACCTCATAGATGATCCGGAACTTCGCGGTGCCGGGCGCCAGCAACTCATACCGCGTGTAGTGGTCGGCGTCCGTCTGCGGTGCCACCTGCGCGGCGACCGACGTGGCACACAACCCGGAAATCAGGGCAGCGGATCTCAGATGTTGGATGGCAGCGGTTCGCATGTACACTCGCCGTTCGGTGCGACTCATTCTGCCATCCGCCATCCGATTTCCGCAATCGCCTGGCGCCTTCTGAGGCCTGCGCCTTTCCGGCCCCTCCGCCCTTTCAGGGCCTGCGTTGTTCGGCTCCTGCGTCTTTCGGGCTCCTGCGCTTTCCGGCTCCCGCGCCTTTCGGGCTCTGCGCCCTATCGGTTCCCGCTTTTCGGCTCCTGCGCTTTTCGGCTCCTGCGCTTTTTGGCTCCTGCGCTTTT
>DAIUET010000028.1:7320-15714 GCA_036845045.1 Gemmatimonadaceae bacterium
CGCTTTTCGGCTCCTGCGCTTTTCGGCTCCTGCGCTTTTCGGCTCCTGCGCTTTTCGGCTCCTGCGCTTTTTGGCTCCTGCGCCTTTCGGCTCCTGCGCTTTTCGGCTCCTGCGCCTTTCGTGCCCTGCGCCTCTTGCCGTTAAATCCCCGCCGACCCCGCCTGCGACTTCCGATAGGCCCAAAGCAACAACAACGCGCCGAGTACCGACGCGATCAACCCCGCTCCCTCACCCGGCTCGTACCACCCGACCAGGCGCCCCAGAAACCCCGCCACGATCGCGCCCGCTATGCCGAGCAGCATCGTCATCAGCCAGCCGCCGCGATCCGGTCCAGGCATGATCCACTTCGCCAGCGCCCCGGCCAACAGGCCGATCAGGCACATCCAGATCAGTCCCATGCTGTCCTCCTCCGAAGGTGAGTACCGACTCCACCGCGATCGTGGTCAGCGGGAGGGACTCAACGCGAACGCCTGCAGCGTTGCGCCTTCGCCGGACCCGGTCGCGATGACCACGAACTGCGTGCCATTACGGGTCCGATAGGTCATGGGATTCGCGTAGGCCCGCTGGCCGAGGTCCGTCGACCACCGGACACTGCCGTCGCGGCTGTCCACAGCGTACAGCCGGCTGCCGCCGCCGCTCAGGAACACCAGGCCGCCCCGCGTGACCATCGGACCGGGTGCGCCCGACACGCCCAGCATCGGCGGCAGGTTGACGCCCTGCAACGCCGGGTGAGCGCGAAGCTCGGGCATGTCGCCGATCGGCACCTGCCAGCGGAAATCGCCGGTCGACATGTCGATCGCGGTCAGCGTCCCATACGGTGGCTTGTTGATCGGGAGGGCGGGCGTGCGCTCGCCGGAAGGGCCCGGAACGCGCACGCTGATCGAGGAGTTCCCGAGGTCGGGGGCGTAGTCATAGTCCACCGTGTCCGACGGCGCGTCGCGCTTTACGATTCGCCACAGCGACGGCGAGTTCGAGGCCTTCACGTAAAGGGTGTTCGTCTCCGGATCATACGCACCCCCGCCCCAGCCAACGCCACCGATGGACCCGGGCAACGTGATGGTGCCCTGCATCGATGGAGGCGTGTACATCGGGCCCATCCGGTATCGCGATGCCACAGCGCGCGCCGAGTCCCGGAGCGCGGGAGTGAAATCAATGACGTCGTCCAGCGTGAAGCCCTGCGGCGAGACAGGCGCCGGCTTCGCAGGAAATGGCTGCGTCGGCCACGCCTCCTCCCCGGGCACGTCGCTCGGCGGAACACGCCGTTCCTCGATGGGCCAGAGCGGCTCTCCGTTCACGCGATTGAACGCGAACAGGAAGCCCTGCTTGGTCGGCACGATGACGGCGTCCACCGGGCCCGTCGGCCGCCGGATCGTCACCACGTTAGGCGGGGCGGGCAGGTCATAATCCCAGAGCCCGTGGTGCACGACCTGGAAATGCCAGACGCGCCGGCCGGTGCGGGCGTCGAGGCAGAGCACCGACTCGCCAAACAGGTTTTCGCCCTTCCGGCGGCCGCCGTACCAGTCGTTGCTCGGCGTGCCGACGGGCAGGTACACCAGTCCGCGGGCGCTGTCGACCGTGAACGGCGCCCAGACGTTCGTGTGCCCGGTATGCTGCCAGGAGCTGTCGCGCCACGTGTCGTTTCCGTACTCACCCGGTCGCGGCACGGTGCGGAACCGCCACACGCGCCGCCCCGTGCGCACGTCGAACGCCTGGACGTCTCCAGGCGGATCCTTCCGGTACATCAACCGGTCGCCGACGCCGTTGCCGAGGATCACCAGGTCGCCCCACACGACCGGTGGCGACGTGTTCGTGTAGTGCAGCGGATTCACCGGCCAGTCCAGTCCCGCGGTGACATCCACTTCACCATTCGTGCCGAACGACGGGATGGGTTGCCCCGTAGCCGCGTCCAGCGCGATGAGCCGCCAGCGGCTGTTGATGAGCACCCGGCGTTGCCGGCCATCGGTCCACAGCGCGACGCCGCGATGGACGAATCCGGTGCCGTTCGACGGCTGACCGTAGGTGTGTGCCCCGGGATCGAACTTCCAGAGCTGACGTCCGGTGTTTGCGTCCAGCGCCACCACGCGGTTGTAGGGCGTACTGAGGTACAGCGTGTCGTTCACCATCAGCGGCGTGGCCTGGAACGTCCCCGGCCTGGCGGCCCTGGTCGAGTCGGTCCGCGGAATGGGCGCTTCGCCGGTCGCCCAGGTCCAGGCGCTCGTCAGGCGATCGACGTTGTCCCGGTTGATGTCGGTCAGCGTCGAGTACCGCATCCCGCCCGGGTCTCCGCCATAGACCGGCCACTCGACCAGCCGCGGCGGTGACTGGCTGCGTGTCGGTGCCAGGAGGGCGCCTAACGCAAGCGTGCCCAGAACGAACGCGCCGGTCCGGGTCCGCATGCGATCAGGGTGTATGACGGTGGATCCGGCCATTCCGCATCACGAAGGTCACGCGGCGCAGGGCCGTGATGTCGGCGAGGGGGTCGCCGCGCACGGCGATGATGTCGGCCAGGTACCCGGGCTTGAGTGCGCCAAGGGTCTTCTCGTGCCTGATCGACTCGGCCGCGCGCGACGTCGCCGACACAATCGCATCCATCGGATTCTGTCCGGCCTCCTGCACGCGGCAGATCAGGTCATCGACGTTGCGGCCGTGGGCGCCGGCGACGGCATCGGTCCCGAAGACCAGCTTGAGTCCCGGTGTCGCGACCGCCTTTCTCACGGCGTCAACGGCCAGCGGCAGTGCGCGCTCCATCGAGGCGAATCCCTCGGCGTTGTAGTTGCCGATGCCTTCGTACTTCGCGCGATTCTCCAGGTAGTTGCGGAAAACGAGCCCACATTGCGGGGAGTAGTACGTCCCCTTTTCCGCCATCCGCCGCAGGACGTCCGGCGTCGCAAAGACGCCGTGCTCGATCTGGTCGCATCCCGCTTCCACGGCCAGGAGCATCGCCTCGGCGGCATGCGCGTGGACGATGGCGCGCAATCCCTGCGCATGCGCCTCGCCACACGCCGCCGCCAGCTGTGCCGCCGACATGGTCGGCGCCCCGCCGTCGCGGATGCTGCGCGACGCGAAGATCTTGATGACGTCGGCGCCGCGGCTCTTGAAGGCACGCACCCGCTGCCTGATGCTGTCCGGTTCCCCGCCGCTGATGGAACCGAGCGACGTGATGATCATCGGGCCTGGAATCGCGCCGCGCCCGACGGCATCCCTTATGTCCCTGTCCTCCGCCGAGCCGAGGCTCTGTAATGTCGTTATGCCCGACATCAGCGTCTCGTACGCGTTCCCGGCTGCGGCGATGGCTGACTGCACGGGCGTATCGCCGTCGGAGGACGTGTGATACCGGCCGGCGGCATTGAAATACCACGTGATGTGCGCGTGGACGTCGATCAGCCCGGGCATGATCGTCGCATCGCCCAGGTCGATCCGCTTCCCGCGGAAGGAAGCCGGCACCGGACCGACACTCGTTATGCGGTCGCCCTCGACGATGACCGCGGCGTTGTCGAGCTGCCGCCCAGCACCATCGACCACGCGCTGTGCCGAAATCGCTACCGGTCCCTGTGGCTGTGCTCCGGAGTGGGCCGCACTCCCTGCCAACGCCATCACCACCAGCGCAAATCGGATTCCGGGTCCTCTCACATCCCACCTCTCACATCCGTTTTCGGAGCAAACTCGCGCCCGATCTCCGCAGCGGATCGCAGTGACAAGGCACAAAACGTCAACGTGCCATTTGCACAGCTGCCCGAAACCATCGTCGGCGCGCCGACCACGAACAGGTTTTCGTGCTCGAAGCTGCGACCCCACGAGTCCACCACGCCATTCGACGCATCCTTCCCCATGCGACAGCCGCCGGCCGGATGGTCCTGGAAGCTGTCACTGGCGGTTCGGATCAGGCGACCATCTCCCGCGCGGGCCATCGTCTCGAACAGCGCCTTGATCTGCTCTTCCGTCCAGCCGCGAAGGTCGCGCGACACCGGGTCATCCTGCCACGAGAGTTTCGGCAGGGGGTCGCCGTGTGCATTGCGCCGCGCGCCGTCGAGCGTGAGCTCGCTGTCGCGGGCCGGGATCACGTCGTAGTAACAGCGCACGCGAGCGGTGCCGGTGCGCGTCCGCTCGCGCCAGTCGCTGAGGATGGCGTCACCCAGCATCAGCTCACCCGCATCGTTGCGCAGGCGCGGGCCCTTGTCCACCGCCGACTCCCATACCCGGAGATCGTGCCGCAGGTAGCGGTCGTACCGCGGCCGCCGCATGAACTGCTTCGTCACCAGCGAATGCTGCTCGTTCATGCCCGGGTACAGCTTCATCGGGAGCGCGATGAAGCCGCTGACGTTGCGGTGACCGGTCAGGTACTTGCCGACGAGCCCCGCGCGGTTCGCCAGCCCATTCGGGAAGCGCGAGCTGCTCGACAGCAGGAGGAGGTGCGCACTCCAGACGTAGCCGCCCGCGACGACGAAGGTCCGGGCGCGGATCTCGATCGGATCCGAGGGCCGGTCGCGTGACACCGCCTCAGCCGTCTCGATGCCGTCGCTCCCTGCCGCGGGCACGAGCCGCCTGACGAGTGTCCGGGTCAACAGCGTGACCCGGTTCCCGCTCCTGAGCGTCCGCCACGTAGCGTCCGGCGAATACTTGGCGCCGATCGGGCAGATCGGCGAGCAGGTGTCGTTGCGACAGCAGGCGCTGCGCCCCTTGTACGGGACCGAATTCTTCGCCGATGGCTGGCTCCACATCGGGATGCCGGCCGTGGTGACCCAGCCGTGGAGTTTCTCCAGGTTGTAGGAGAGCGGCAGCTTCGGGAGCGGGAACGGCTTCCCGCGCGGATCGATGTCCGCCGGCCCCTGCTCACCGGCGACACCCATCCGCTCTTCCGCCTCCTGGTAAAACGGGTCCAGGTCGTCGTAGGTGATGGGCCAGTCGTCGCCGACTCCGCACGTCGTTCGGAGCTGGAAGTCCTCGGGACTGAACCGCGGCGTGACGCCACCCCAGTGCATGGCGAGGCCACCCACGCCCATCGAGCGCGACTGGATCCCCTCGACCGACGCGTCGTCGAGATGATCCTTGGGCCAGGGGCTTTCGCCGTAATCCATGAAGCGACGCCGGAGCCGATACCAGTCCTGAAGCGGCGGCATGTCGTCGCCTGCTTCGACCACCAGGATCCGCAGGTTGCGCTCATCCGCGAGTTTCTCGGCGACCATCGCCGCCGTGATCCCCGAACCGACGATGCAGACGTCGGTCTCGATGGTGCGCAAGCTCACGGCCGCGGGCTCCCGCCAGTCGTCCCGCGTGCGCGGCTGGCGAGCGGAAGTGGCTCACGCGGAGCGTTCACGAGCGGACGGCACTGGTTACGACCGATCTGTGCGTTGTAGCAGAGGTCGTTCGCCTCCGGTGTCGAGAAATACCAGGCCACGAGAGCCATCGCGACGTGGTTGGCCGAGAGCGGATCGGGCATGCGATTCGTGCGCTCGGTCGACAGCGCGGACATAACGAGTTCCCGCCGCTGCTCTTTCGATGCGGCGGTAAAGGCAAGGCGATGACGTTCCCGCGCGCTGCGGTCGAGAGCGGCGAGTTGCTGGCGCCAGCGTCCGGCGGGCGACTCTGGCGTCTGGCGGATCTGCGTGCTGCCGTACGGGTGAACCAGTTCCACGCCCGGCCGGTACGCCGCGATCCACTGCGTGAAGCCCCGACTCACCCTGTTGAAACCATCGGCCCCGATTTCGGCTGGCAGCACGACCTCGGCGATCGCGCGCATCATGGCGTTGTCGAGCGTCGCCCCCTGCCCGGCGGGCGTTTCGACGTCTCGCGACGAAGCGGCTCCCGGCCGCACCCCGATGCCGAGCGCGGCAGCGAGACCGCTCAACCAGCTGACGAAGCTCCGGCGGGAGGTCATTGGGCCGAATGTACCGGGTGCGGCACGGGCCACAAGAACCATGTCAGAAAGCGTCCCTGACGGGGCAGTGCAGTGGTGCCTTCCGTCTTCCGCCTTTCGCGTTCCGCCTTTCGCCTTCCGCCTTCCGCCTTCAGCCTTCAGCCTTCAGCCTTCAGCCTCTCTCTTAGTGCGCGTACCGTTTGATGGTGGCGTCGTCCGCTCATGGGTCGCATCCGATGCCCCGTCGTTGGCGAGGTATGCCAACAACCGGGCGATCTGGCGCAACCTCAAGGACCGTTTCCCGAATCCGTACTCGCTCGAGAACGCGGAGTGGTTCATAGCGCACTGCCTCGACGAAGCGCCCGAGAGCGCGTTCGCGATCGACGTGGAGGGCCAGGCGGTCGGCGCGATCGGCTTCGAGCATCGGGGTGACATCTGGCGTCGATCGGTGGAGCTGGGCTACTGGATCGCGCAGCCCTACTGGGGACGCGGAATCGCAACCGGCGCCGTTCGTGCGATGACCGAGTGGGCGTTCGAAACGTGGCAGGTCAATCGCATCTGGGCCGGCGTCTTCGCGTGGAATCCGGCGTCGGCACGCGTGCTCGAGAAGGCTGGTTACACGCTCGAGGGGCGCCTTCGCAACAGTGCCGTCAAGGACGGAGAGTTGGTCGACGAGCTGGTCTACGCAGTCGTTCGACCCTGAGCGTCCGATCGCCGACGCGCCCAGCTGGTCTTACTTGCGCCGGCAGAGGTGCGCGAACTCCGGCGGCGCCTTGCAGCTGCCGGTCGGCGTGACCCGGTTCTCCACCTCCGCGATCGCGTTCATCGCCAGCGCGCGGGCCGGGCGGAGGTTGGACCAGCGCGCCCTCGTTCCCCGGACGTCGATGTGCGCAAACGGACCGCTCGGTCCCATCGCGCGGTAGAGTCCGAGGCCACCGACCAGCTCCGGATACTGCTGCTCGACCTTCTCCACCGCGCGGTTGATGACGTCCGTGTCGCGGAAGTTCACGACGCCATCGCGATTCAGGTCGTCCATCCGGCCGTCGCGGTTCGCATCGATGATCAGGTCGGCGGCATCGCCGAACTGGTGCCGGCTGGCCCAGGCGGCGCCCTCGAAGGATGCGCGCTGATTGTACTGCGGCGTCCGGAACCCGGAGAGCACCACCACGTTACGTGTGGGAATCCCCTGTTCCTGGAGCGTGAGCAGGACCAGCTCCAGCTTGTCCAGCAACTCTTCGCGCATAACGAGATACTTCGGCCAGACGTTCTCCTGGTCATGCGTGATGAAGCTGCGGAGCGTGAAGTGCGTCGACAGACGCAGGTCCAGGTTCTCCGGCGTGACTTCGATGAAGCCGACGGGGTTCTCGTAGTTGTTAGGCATGTTGCGTCGCTCGCCCGGCCAGCGCCCCACGTGATACGCATTCACGTAGTTGCCGGTCTTCTCCGTCCATGGCTTGAGCGTCACGAAGGCGAAGCTCGACTTGTCGCGCGGAAATATCAGCGTGCGCACGCCGGGCATCCTCGCGTCGGAGCCGAACCGCTTCGTGATCGACGGCAGCTGGTCGATGTCCTCGCGGGTCAGGAAGGCAACGCGCAATGCCCCGCTGCGCCCGGCGAGCGAATCGAGCGTCGTCGACGGGACCACACTGCGCGCTGGAACGTTCACCAGCTCCGCGCGGTTCTCACCGCCGTTTCCCAATGCCGTGGCGGCCCAGGCAATGGGGACGACACAGAGCAAGGACGCGCCGATAGCCGACGCCCGGACGAATCTGCGCGGCCGAACAGGAGGGATCGCGGTATGCATCGTACCATAGACGAGTTGCGCGAAGCGGCTGCAACCCGGCCTCGGTACGTTTTTGCCCTTTTGCGTGACGGGGCGCACATCCGGTCCATGACATTCGCGACAAACGGGCCAATACACGCCCTGGTGGCGATGGCGTGATCCGGATCGTCCACCCCGTGACTCGATCCGGACCCACCGTGAAACGAACCCCCAGCTCCACGGACCGCATGATCGACGCCGCCGCCCTGCTGATGGTCGTCGTCGGTGTCGGTCTCTTTGCGTTCGCGCGCTCCGCGCTCACCGGCATGGCCAACGGCTCCCGCACCGCGCCCGAGGGAATGTCCGCGGTAGCCGTCACCGACCGCCACGTGCTGCAGTCGACGATGGGACTCTGGATCACGGGCCTGGGACTACTCGTCGGCCTGGTGGCGTTTGTCAGGCACCGGGTGGGCGCGAGATAAAGGCTGCGTGCTGATCGCTGCGAGCTGCTGCTAGTCCTGCGTGCTGGTGCTGGTGCTGGAATCGGTAAGGCCGCCCTTCACCCCTCTGGCCTCTGGCCTCCGGCCTATCGCCTCTGGCCTCTGGCCTCTGGCCTCTGGCCTCTGGCCTATGGCCGTGGCCTCTATTTCCGAAGATAGTCGTCCGTCTTGTTGATCCAGTCTTCCCGCGGAGGTGTGAACACGTCCACGTCGAGCGTGTCCTCCAGCGCTTCCGCCTTGTGCCAGACGTTCGAGGGGATGTAGAGCACCTCGCCGGC
>DAIUET010000029.1:0-15649 GCA_036845045.1 Gemmatimonadaceae bacterium
GATCGAACGGGAAGGGAATCAGGTAGTTCCGCCCGAACGTCACCTGCTTCAGGCCGTACCGCCGGGCAACGCTTTCCGGCACGGGCTCCCGCGCCAGCATCGCCAGCGCGCGCGTGGCCGCCATCTTCATCTCCTCGTTCACTTCCGTAGCTCGCGCATCCAGCGCGCCGCGGAAAATGAACGGGAAGCCAAGCACGTTGTTGACCTGGTTCGGGTAATCGCTGCGGCCCGTGGCGACGATCGCGTCATCGCGAACGGCCGCCACTTCCTCGGGGAGGATCTCCGGCGTGGGGTTGGCGAGCGCGAACACGATCGGGTTCGACGCCATGGAGGCGACCATCTCCGGCTTGAGGGCGCCGGCCGCCGACAGGCCCACGAACACGTCGGCCCCGGCCAGCGCGTCGGCCAGCGTGCGGGCCTTCGTGATGCTGGCGAAGCGTGCCTTGTACGGGTCCATCTTCTCGGCGCGCCCTTCGTAGATGACGCCGGCCGTGTCGCACATGATGATGTTCTCGCGCCGTACGCCGAGCCGCACGTAGTGCATCGCGCTGGCGATCGCCGACGCGCCGGCGCCAGAGAAGACGACCCGGACCTCGTCGGCCTTCTTGCCGACCACCTCGAGCGCGTTGATGAGCGCCGCGCCGGAGATGATCGCTGTGCCGTGCTGGTCGTCGTGGAAGACAGGAATGCGCATCGTCTTCCGCAGCGTTTCCTCGATCAGGAAGCAGTCGGGCGCCTTGATGTCCTCCAGGTTGATTCCGCCGACCGAGGGCTCGAGCAGCTGGCAGAACCGGATGACGTCCTCGGGCTTCTGCGAGTTCACCTCGAGGTCGAAGACGTCGATGTCCGCGAACTGCTTGAAGAGGTTCCCCTTCCCTTCCATGACCGGCTTGCCGGCGAGCGCGCCGATGTTGCCCAGTCCGAGCACGGCGGTGCCGTTGGTGACGACGGCGACGAGGTTCCCGCGCGCCGTGTACCGGTACGCCTCCTCGGGGTCCCTCTCGATTTCCAGACACGGCTCCGCCACGCCTGGCGAATAGGCGAGTGAGAGGTCGCGCTGGTTGGCAAGAGGCTTGGTCGGGACGACCGCGATCTTGCCGGGTCGTGGGGAACTATGGTAGTCGAGGGCGTCCTGGCGATTCATCCACCAAAAATAGAGGTACGATGGCGGTTGTGAGATGGGTGAATCCACCCTTGACGCCGTACCTCAGGCGCGCCGCTGTACCCTCCGCACCAGCCACGCAAGGATGACGAGGGCACCCGAGACGGCGATCATCGTCGGGCCGGTGGGCAGATCGAACGGGATCGACAGCGCGAAGCCCACGACGGCCGCAACGACGGCCGCCACCAGCGAGATCGTGAACGTCCCCGTCATGCCGCGCGCCAGCAGCAGGCCGGTCACCGCCGGAAGCACCAGGAAATTGAAGACGAGCAGCACACCGGCGAACTGCATCGCGATCGAGATCACGAACCCGAGCACCAGGTAGAAGCTCAGGTCCCAGAGGCCGACCCGGTATCCCAGCGTACGGGCAGTCTCACGATCGAACGACGTGAACAGCAGTTCCTTCTGGAACAGGAACTGCCCCGCGACGACCGGGACCGACGCAACGAGCAGCTCGATGGTGTCGGATCGCGTGATGCCGAGGATGTTGCCCTGGAGGAAGATGTCGTGAGCCTCACCGACGGCTGCCTTTGCGATCAATAGTATGCCGGCGGCGGCAGCCACGGCGTACCACACGCCGATCCGCGCGTCAGGCGGCACGGGACCTCGCATCGCGCCGGCGAAGAACGTCACGCTGGCCAGCGTCACCGCCAGCGACAGCGCTTCCGGGTGCGTGGCGAGGGCGGTGGCCAGGCCCTGGCCGGCGAGCCAGTAGGCGAGCGCGATGCCCGCTGACGAGAGCTGCGCCAGCGCCGCGCCCACGAAGACGATGCGCCGCAGCACCACGTAGACGCCGAGGAGCCCGCACGTCACCGCGATGATCAGTGAGCCGTAGAGGGCGTCCCGGAACAGCAGAACGGCTTCAATCATGCCGGTGGGTGTCCGTGCCGCCGCGCCTGGCCAGGACGATCCGGTGGCCCTCGAACGAGCTCACCTCGACCGGGATCCCATACATCGCGCTGAGCGCCTGCTGGGTCATCACGTCCTCGACGGTGCCGACGACGTACCCGCCCTCATGTACCAGCGCGATCCGCTCCACGTAATTGGCCACCTCGTTGAGGGCATGGCTCACCATGACCACGGTCAGTCCGGTCCGCTCGTGGAGGTCGCGGACGAGGCCGAGGATCTGGGTGGTGGCGACGAGATCCATGCCGTTGGTGGGCTCGTCGAGGACCAGCACGTTAGGCTCGCCGACGAGGGCCCGCGCGATCAGCGTGCGCTGGCGCTGCCCGCCGGACAGCGACGTCAGCGGCCGGTCGGCGAGGTGCGCGATCCCCACCTGCTCCAGCGCGGCGCGCGCCAGGGCGCGGTCGCTGGCCTTCGGACGGCGGCCGATGCCGATCCGGTCGTAGCGTCCCATCAGCACGACGTCGAGGACGTGCAGCGGGAAGAGCGTGTCGACCACGTCGCGCTGCGGGACGTAACCGAAACGCAGGCCCGGGGCGATGGTGACCGACCCGCCGAGGGCCTTCAGTGACCCCAGAAACGTCCTCAGGATCGTGGTCTTGCCCGATCCATTGGGCCCCACGATCCCGAGGAAGTCATGTTCCAGTATGTCGAGGTTGAAGCCACGCAGGACGGCATGGCGGCCGTAGCCTAACGTGGCATCGCGGAACGACACCAGTGCGGTCATTTCACCGCGCTGGCGACCGAACGGATGTTGGCTTTCATGAGTTCGATGTAATCGTCGAGTCCCTTGGCCCCGCCCACCGACGGGGGCACCACCAGGACTTTCGCCCCGGTCTCGCGAGCGATCTTATCAGCCGTTTTCCGATCATAGAAGGGTTCCATGATGATCGCCTTGGCGCCCGTCTGCTTCATCGTGGCCACCAGGGACGACAGGTGGGAGGGCGAGGGCGGAACGCCGGGCTTGGGCTCCATGAAGCCGACGATGCGGAGCCCGGTGTAGGCGGCGAAATACCGCCAGCTCGTGTGCCAGGCCACCACCGGCTTGTCCTTGAGGCTGGCCAGGTCGGCCTGCCACTCCCGTTCGGCGGCCGTGAGCTTCGCCTCCCACGCCGTCGTATTCGCCCGGTACGCCGCGGCGTTCTTCGGGTCCAGTTCACTGAACCGGTTGCGGAAGAGCGCCGCGATCTTCCTGGCATTGCCCGGGTCGAGCCAGTAGTGCGGGTTGCCTAACGGATGCACGTCGCCCTGGCTCCGGTCCACGGCCCGGTTGGCGTCCATCACCGGGATGACGGTGGACACATTGATGTGCCCGGGGGCACCCGCCCTGATCCTGTTGTTGCGTGCCCCGTCGAGGAGCAGCGGCATCCAGCCGATCTCGAGATCGAGGCCCACATAGGCCCAGACGTCGGCCTCGCGCAGCCTGAGAATGAAGCTGGGCTTCGGCTGCACGAAGTGCGGGTCCTCGTATCCTTCGCCGATGTGGGTGGCCTTCACGTGATCGCCGCCCACGGCGCGCGCAATGTCGTAGAGGTCCGTCGTGCTGGTGACGACCTTGAGCTGGGCGTTCGCCGAGGTGCCGGCGAAGGCAACAGTGCCCAACGCCAGGCCCGCGACGAGCAGGACCCGGGCAGGGAAGCGGAGACTTCGGAATGTATTCTGCATGAGAAGTACCTCAGAATGGATGCGGCTTGTGCGGTCCGAGGGCGAACGTCGCCTGCAGGACGAAGCGGTTGAAGGCCTCGAAGCCTTTCGGACTCACGCGTTCGAACTTTCCAACGATCTTGGAGAACTCGCTGGGATAGAACTGCCAGTACCCCGAAACGGCGTTGACGCGCTCACCGCCGAACTCCGGATCCTCGAGCGAATCGAACCGGGCGCCCAGGTAACCGCGGCGCGAGATCTGGTACCGCCCGAAGACATAGAGGCCCGTGAAGTCGCCGATGTTAACGGGTGCCGGCGAAATGGCTGGCGCGAAATCATCGTTCTGCTGGGCCATGAACTCGCCTTGCAGGATGAACGACTTGTAGAGCCCCTGCGCCGGCGGCCGCCAGCGGAACGTGACATCGGCGCCGAACGTCGTTTGCCTGAGGGACTGCGCATTCACGTCGCCGACTGGGGCGGTGAGCGGGCGTTCCATCAGCCCGGTCATGAAGGAGCCGGAGACCTCGAGATTTGCCGCGTTGGACAGGTCCCAGTAGTTGCGAAGCCGCGCGGAGTATGCGAGACCATCCAGATCCCTGCTGGTCGGCTCTTCAACCACGAGGTCTTCCGGCGCCTCCCCGAGCCGCTCGGCCGCGGTGAGAATGAGCTCCTGAAAGAAGCCGAACGGCGCCCCGTTTTGCGCCAGATAGAGTCCCGTACTCTTCAGCCCCTCTTCGCCGAGGAAGCGCTGCACCGCGAGTGAATGATCCACGGTGTGGAGATCGTGGCGGTGAGTGGTGTTCTGCTTGCCGAACGGCGCGAGAAAACGTCCCAGCCGGATCTCGATCGGCAGCGACGTGGTGGTCACGAAAGCCTGCTCGATATGAACGCCCTCGGCGTCCGAAAACCCGAGGAAGACGTCGCCGCGGAAGGTGGGATCGACGGCCGCCTGCAACGCCAGCTCGACTTCGCGAATTCCGAGCCTTGTGCCGTCTTCCTGCGTGCTGCCGTCGGGTGACAGGTCGGCGATCAGGTCGCCGACAAGACTGATGTCGGGAAGTAAACGGGGATTCGCCGCTCCCTGTGGTGCACTGGCAGCCTTGGGCGAGGTGACTCGCCTGGCAGCCCGCTCGGTGAGGGTCGGAAACGCAGCTGGCGCGAGTTGCTGCGCCTGTGACGCTACGGGTGTCGCGGCCAGCGCAGCCAGCAGCACAACTGCGCCGGTCCCAGGTGTGATGATCCGGAAGGTGAGTGAAGGAGTCACGGGTCCTTGACGGTTTCAGGCCGGTCCTGACTCCGGAGAGAAGCACGGCGGGTTGCCGCGCGCGCCCGGAGCCGATACGTCACACGTGCGCGCCGGATGGCGGGCCGTGTCACTTCGGTCCTGAGAGCGTCCCGCTACTGGCCGCCGTGCTGGCGTCCGCCGCAACCGTGATCGACCAGCGTGCACACAGCCGGAAAGATTCGTCAGGTCCGCGGGGCGGGATCGCTCAGACGGGCGGTGGCCCTCGGGAGCCCAGCGTGCCGTGCAGGCCGCGGTCGCGCGGCATGACGTTGTTCACCCGGAACTTCGCCGCGCCGGGACTCCCCGTCGCGACAAGCACCATGGCAGCGGTGCTCGTTGACCCGCCGTTCAGTGTCCGGCAGATCAGGCAATCGAGATGGCTGTGGATCGGAGGGCAGGCGGTCGTGCTCTGGTCCTCGACGTGCGAATACCGTGTCAGCGATTCCGCCGCCGCCTGCGCTTCAACGATCGACCCGCCACCCCAGAGAAACGCCTGGAATCCGAACAATGCGACAGCCAGCGTGCGCGGCACACGCCGTTGCACGCCGGCTCGTAACCGGCTCGGGAAAAGGCGGAATCCCATGTGGCTAGTCTACCCTTCGGAGTCGCTGGCGGTCCAGCCCGGACCGTCCGGCTCTGGCTGCTGTCTTCGGGGTCGCAAGGCGGCGAAGGAGCCTCAGCATCCGGCTGTCGGTCTTCACCGCGTCGTTCAGTTTCGGGGTCTCGATCAACTTCGGAATGGAGCTCATCCGTGGGTCGGTCATGAGACGCCGGAATGCCCCCTCGCCGATACAGCCCTTGCCGATCAGCTCGTGGCGGTCCCGCCGCGACCCGAGTGGCATCTTCGAGTCATTCAGGTGAATGGCGCCCAGCATCGCGAACCCGATGACCTCGTCGAAGCGCGCCCAGACCGCATCGTACTCGTGCACGATGTCGTACCCCGCGGCGAACAGGTGGCAGGTGTCGGCGCAGACGCCGACCCGGTGTCGCACCGCGGCGGGGACGAGACTCAGCAGCATGGCCATCTCTTCGAACGAGCTGCCCAGCGACGTGCCCGTGCCGGCCGTCAACTCCAGCAGGACCCGCGTCCGGCCCGGCACCGTGCCTAACGCGATCCCGATGCCCGCAGCATTGCGCGCCAGCCCTTCGTTCCGGTCATCCATGTAATTGCCCGGGTGCGACACGAGCGCGTCGAGCCCCAGCGCTTCGCACCGCCGCAACTCACTGGTGAAGGACACGAGCGAGCGGGTCCACAGCATGGGGTCCGGCGACGCCAGGTTGATCAGGTAGCTGTCATGCGCGCAGGCGAAGACGACGCCTGACGACTCGCGATCCTTCCGGAATCGCGCCCGGTCTTCCTCACTGATCGCCGGCTCGCGCCACTGGCTCGCCTGCTTGGTAAAGATCTGCATGGCTGTCGCGCCGATCGCGGCGGCCCGTGGCAACGCCGAAATGACTCCGCCGCTGGTGGAGACGTGAGCGCCAAGCAGCAGGGTCGGGGCAGCAGGCAAGGGGCAATGGGGTCAGACTCCTTTGAAAGTCATCGGATGGCCACGCGCGATGCCAGTCCGACCAATGGAGTCTGACCCCATTGCCTCACTACCGTCCTCGTTGCTGCAACCAGGTCAACGGATCCGTCGCCCGTCCCTTGGGCCGGATCTCGAAATGCAGGTGCGGCGCCATGTCGGGATCCGCCTGTCCGACCGTACCGATCACCTGGCCCTTCTTCACGTTGGCGCCCTTGCCGACCGCCGCCCGCTGCAGCGACCCGTAGACCGAGTAGTCGCCACCGCCGTGCTGGATGATGACGGTCAGTCCGTACGTCCCGATCGGTTCGGCCACCATGATCTCGCCGTCGGCGATCGCCTTGACCGAGCTGCCTAACGGCGCCTCGATGCCGATGCCGTTCCAGCGGATCGCCGTGTTGTTCGGGTTCACGGCCCGCCCGAAGCTGTATATGATCGATCCGCCCACGGGCCAGTCGAGGGCGCCATAGTCGCTCGTCTTCAGCGCGCTGGTCGCCGGCGCCGCCGCGGCGCTGCCCGGCGCGGCGCGGCGCGCCGCCGCTTCCGCTGCCGCGATCAGGTTGCTCACGCGGGCTTCGTCGCGACGGATCTGGTTGAGGCGCGCCTGCACCTGCTGCGAGGTCCGCTTCGCCGAGGACAGCGCCCGCTGCTGCCGCACCTCGAGGTCCTTCAGCCGGGCCTGCTCGCGCGCCTTCTCCTCCCGACTCCGCTCGAATTCGTCCTGCAGCCTGACGAGCAGCTGCCGCTGGCCGTCGATCTGCTGCAGCAGGTCCTCCACGCGCTTGACCACGCTCTTGTCGTAAAGTGCCAGTTCGTGCAGGTACTTGTACCGGGCCACCAGTTCGCCGAATGAGCGCGCCGCCAGGAACGCCTCGGTCGCGAACAGCGGTCCGCGCTTGTAGATGTCCCGCACGCGCCCGCGCAGCCGTTCCCGGCGATTGACGACTTCGGCCTGCGCCGCCGCCACGCGCTGGTTCGCGGTGTCGACTTCGGCGTTGATGGTGGCGATCTGCTGGTCGAGCGACCTGACCAGACGCTGCGTGGCCGCTGCCTGACGACCAAGCAGGATCACTTCGTCCTGGAGCGAACGGACCCGTCCCTGCAGCTTCTGCGACTCGTTCTGCAGGGAATCGCGCTCGGCCCGGATGCGATCGAGCTCGTCACGCTGGGCGCGCAGCCTGGCATCGGCGCCCTGCCCCCATGCTGTGCCCGCACTGAGGCACGCCAACAGAATGGTCAGTCCTGCCCTGCGCACTACTGGAGTCGGCTCAGGTGACGTCGTACCGAGGCCGCGCTCACGAGCGTGCCGAGCGCGGCGCCGGCGGCAACACCGAGTGCGGCCATTACCGGCGGGAAGAACTCGGTCTGGAGGAATGACCGGGACACCACCGAGTGCGCGGCCCAGGTCAGGAGCAGTGCCAGCAGCCCGCCCAGCACGCCCTTGAAGAACCCGTCGAAGAGGAAGGGCCGCCTGACGAACGCATCGGTCGCGCCGACCAGCCGCATGATCCCGATCTCCCTGGCCCGCGCCAGCACCGTCATCCGGATGGACGCGCTGATGATGATGATGGCGACGGCCGCGAAGGCGATCCCCAGGATGGCGCCGGTGGCCGCGGCGATGTTGCGGATGCGGTGCAGTTTCTCGATCCAGTCGGCGCCGTAGCGCACGTCCTCCACGTACGGCAGCGTGCGCACGAAATCGGCAACGACGAGGACCGCCCGCGGGTCGCGATAGCCTTCGCGAAGGCGGACCTCGAGGGAGGCGGGGAGGAACGCGGCTTCGAACACGTCACGGAACTCGCCCAGCTCCTCCCGGGCGCGGACCAGCGCCTGTTCCTTGTCGATGTACTCGACGCGCAGCACGTCGGGCCGCTTGCCGAGTTCCTCCATCATGGTGGCAATGCTGTCGGTGGGCGTGTTGTCCACGAGGAACGCGCGCACTTCGACGCGCTCCTCCACGGTGCGCAGGGCGGAGCGGATGTTGAGCGCCACGAGCGAGAAGAGGCCGAACGCGAACAGCGAGAACGCGATCGTCGTGACACCGAGGATGCTGAGGAGCGGCGACCGGCGGAACGCGTGCATCGCCTCGCGCAGCGCCAGCCTCATCGAACCGGCTCCGGCGTGCGGGGCTGATCCGCGGAGTCGAAGGCAATCTGCCCGCGATTCACCTCGATGACCCGGTACTCATTGCGCTTCACGAGCTCGATGTTGTGCGTGGCCATGATGACGGCGGTGCCCGAGGCGTTGATGTCCTTCAGGAGCTGGAACACGCCGCGCGTGGCGCGATCGTCGAGGTTTCCGGTGGGCTCGTCGGCGATGAGCACGAAGGGGTCGTTGATCAGCGCCCGCGCAATGGCGACACGTTGCTGCTCACCGCCGCTCAACTCGCGCGGGTAATTGGTGGCCTTCGAGGCCAGACCGACGCGCGTGAGCAGTCGGCTGACCCGCGAGCCGATCTTCTCGCGTGGCGTATCCACCACCTCGAGCGCGAACGCCACGTTCTGCTCCACCGTCCGGTCGTCGAGCAGCAGGAAGTCCTGGAAGACCACACCAAGTTTGCGCCGCAGTTGCGCGATGGCGGTTCGCTTCACGCCGGGCGCCTTCGTGCTACCGACCCAGACCGCGCCGCGTGTCGGCATCTGGTCCATGTAGATCAGCTTCAGGATCGTGCTCTTGCCGGACCCACTGGGGCCGGTGAGAAACACGAACTCCCCGCGGCCCACCAGGAACGACACGTCGCTCAGTGCCATGCCGGTGCGCGGATATTCCTTATAGACGCTGGCGAAACGAATCATCGTTTGTTGCGGGCGTGGTTCCATGGTTAGACGACTGGTGTCACGATTGGTTGCAGTGGAGTCGGCCCTCAACGGCCAGCTTCCAACTTCCAACTTCCAACGTCCAGCTGCTCCATCACGCCAGCGCCCCCTCGAGGTCCGCAACAAGGTCCGATGCCGCCTCCACACCGACGCTCATCCGGATGAATCCGTCCGGGATACCGGCCGCCGCCCGCTCCTCCGCGCTCAGGTGCGCATGCGACGTGAACCGGGGCTCGGAGACGATCGTCTCCACCCCGCCGAGGCTCGGCGCGTTCCGGATCAGCGTCAGTCGCTTGAGCAACCGCTCCGCCGCCAATCCGCCGCCGCGGAGCTCGAACGCCAGCATTCCACCATATCCCGACATCTGGTTCTTCGCGATCTCATGATCCGGGTGCCCGGGCAGTCCCGCGTAATGCACCCGCGAGATACTGCTTTGACCAGCCAGCCACGTCGACAGTTCCATCGCATTCGCGTTCTGGCGCTGGACGCGCACGTCCAGCGTCTTGAGGCCCCGCTCGAGCAGCCAGCAGGCGAAGGGATCGGGCGCCTGTCCCCACACCATCATCTTCTGCCGCACCTCCTCCACGTACGAGGCAGTGCCCAGCACGACTCCACCGAGCACGTCGTTATGCCCGTTGAGGTACTTGGTGGCGCTGTGGATCACGACGTCCGCCCCGTGTTCCAGCGGCCGGAAATTCACCGGGCTGGCGAACGTCGAGTCGACCACCAGCGCGACGCCCTCGCCGCCCGCCAGCCGGCGCAGGGGAACGAGGTCGATGACGCGGCAGGCGGGATTCGACGGGGACTCGAGAAAGAGCGCCCGTGTCTCCCGCCTGAGGTGACGGCGCCACTCGCGTGACCCGGTCGGGTTGACCAGCGTGACGCTGATGCCGAGCCGGGGGAACTCCTCGGCGAAGAGCCGGCGCGCGCCGCCGTAGATCCATTCGCTCGCCAGCAGGTGGTCGCCGGGTCGGAGCAGCGCCAGCATGCCGCAGGCCAGGGCCCCCATGCCGCTGCCGAGGACGAGCGCCGCTTCCGTCCCTTCGAGTGCCGCCAGCCGCCGCTGCACGTGTTCCGCGTTAGGCACGTTGCCGTAGCGCGGGTACCGGAGGCCCTCCGACGCGCCCACCTCCTCCACGAAGTTGACGCTCTGCACCAGGGGCGTGACCACCGGTTCGCCGACGGAGGGGACATGGCCGCCGTGCACGACGCGGGTTGCCAGGGTGTGGGTCGGTCGGTTCACCAGGCGCGTCCGGTTCGGGTGGACTCCGGAAGATCGGGGGCGGCCGTCACCGGTGCGTCAGCCCTGCCTCACACCAGGTCATGCCGGGGCGGCGTGTCGAGGTCCGGCTTGCGCAACGTGACGATCTCGCTCACCACGAGCCCGGCGATGTCGCGCACCACGACGCCGCCCTTCGGCACGGCGTTGTCGATCACGACCGTCGCCAGCTCCTGGCGCCGCGGCCCCTGGACCCAGGCCATCTCGCCGTCCTGCAGCATGCGCAGCGCCGCATCGTCGCCGCGGATCCTCACCTGGGGGCCGCGCTCCGGATCACCGCGCCTCGTCCCCAGGAAACCCACCACCTGCAACGGCGGGTTGTACAACCTCACATCACGCTCTGCAGTGAGACGTACGCATCGTCGTCCCGCATAACGAGGCGGCGGGCCAGCAGGCCGTCGAGGGACGCCTCCACCGTCGACGCGGGCCGGTCCACCTGCCTGACGAGGTCCGACTTCACGACACGGCCGCAGCGGGACACGGCGTCCAGCACGCTCCGCATCTCGTCGTCGAGCGGGCCCACAACGCGCCAGGCGCCGTCGTCACCCTCGGCGATCACGGCCAGGTCGTAGCGCTGCATCACGGCATCGATCGCCTCCAGGTGATCGTCACGGACGCCGCGCACCAGCACGTACGCGTCGGTGAGGATGACCTGGCGCCGGACGCCATCCAGCAGCTTCCCCACGACTTCATCGGCGCAGGAAAAGTCGAGCAGCCCCACGCGGGAAAAATCGATCACCGTGAGGCTGGGCTCCTCGAGGCTGGAGAGGACGACCTCGATCTCGCGCCGGACCGCGGCGCCCGTCGGTCGGGTCACCAGGTTCGAGTAGAGATCGCAGACGGTCCGGCGCAACAGGGACCCGACGTCAATGTGGTGTGTCACCCTTGGGTCACTCGCTCGGGAATCGTGATCTGAACCTGCGCCCCGGGAAAGTGGGGCAATCCCTCCCGCAATGGAACTGCATCGTCCCATTCCGGAACAATCGTAATGCGCGCGGTGCCGCTGCGGATGGAAAGTTTTCCATCCCACTTTCCCACAAACCGCCTGACGCCGGCGAGCCCCTGCCCGCGTCCCGGATCGCGATAGCGGCTCACGCCGCGCACCAGCGCATCCTCCAGCGCCGCCGCGTCGTCCCACCGCTCACGCGGCTTCCACCCCGGCGTGCTCTCGAGCGAGCGACGGAACCCGAGGCCTGCATCGCAGACGGCGATCACGACCGCGCGCCTGCCTAACCGCTTGCGATACTGATACGTCTGGACCGCCACCCAGCCGCCCTGTCCGGCGTGCTCGACGATGTTCTGGCAGACTTCGGAGAGCGTCATCGCGAAACGCATCGTGGCCTGGGGATCCAGGTGCAGCTCGTGAACCAGGATGGCCTGGGCCCGGCTCTGGATGCGCTCCACGACCGTGTGGACATCGTCGCTCCTTGCCACTTCTGTGATCTCGAGGAGCACGTTCGACTCCGTGACTGCCTCACGAGTCCGCGGGACGCGCCCGTGCATCTCGTAGATTTCGCTCGCGTGGCGGTAGAAGCCGGCCCGCGCCCAGTAGCTGGCGGTGTCGTCGGCCTCGGGCCCCGCAAACGCCGGCTGCTCGGCGCGGGACTGGCCCAGGGCGAGGAGCGCCGTGAGGCCGTATGGCGATGACCACCGCGTGTGCCGCGCGTCGATGAGCACCTTCTGGTCGGCGGAGACGGCGGCCACCTGTTCGAGGACCTGTTCGAAGGTCTCGTCGTCCAGTGAAGGTGGCACGGTGATGACCGTCGTCACGTCCGGAGCAGTTCTCCTCGGAGAAAGGCCGCGAGGCCGCCGGCCCCGCGAAACATGACGTTGCGCGACGCCGCGCGAATCGCGGCCCTCAACGCCACCGCAAAAGTAGCACCGGTCAGCAACCCCGAGAAATAGGTGGCGCCGAAAACATCGCCACAGCCGGTTGGATCACCCGGATCGTCCACGTACTCGGCGGGGACGAGTGCGGTGCGCACCGCGCCCGTGCGGCGTTCAGCGGGCCGGCGAAGGTCTTCGAGCCGGTCGAAGCCCGGGGCGAGCACGTACACGACACCGCGCTTTCCGAGCGTCACCAGCAGTGACTGCACGCCGGCCTGCATGGCGGCGGCTGACAGCGCCATCGGATCCGGCGCCATGAGCGACATCTCCTGCTCGTTCACCTGGAGCAGATCGGCACAGCCGAACCAGCCGGCTGGATCCGCGATCGCCCGCGGGAACCTCGTGCCGTCGGGTTGGATGCCGAGCAGCAGCGAGTGCAGGTCGAGGTAGATCGGTCCCGGAAAGTGGCGGCGGATCAGCCGCATCGTTTCGAGGTCGAGCTCGAACCCGCTGATGAGGTTGATGTACAGCGCGTCGAGGTCGCGCAGGAGCGGACGCAACCCGGCCCACGTCCACGGGGGCACGCCTCCGCGCAGGATTTCGGAGCGGAGTTCGTCGGTCGCGTATTCGAGGCGCACGCGATTGTTGGGGTCCGGTACCTCGATCGGCATCGCGTCAGGCGCCACGCGCCTGAGCGAGCTGACGAACCGGCGGGCGTGCGGCCAGAGATCGGCGCCGACTTTGGCGAGCGGCACGACCTGCCACGCGTCAGGCAGCGCGGCGTCGAACGCGCTCAGGGCGTACGTGATGCCGCCCCATTCCTCCACCGGCTCGTGCCGTGGATCGCGGCCGTAGATGACGTCCCAGACGAACGAACCGATGACGCCTACACGCATGAGGTCAGGTCAGAGTTCAGAGGTCAGAGGTGGCGTGGTTGCTCTGACCTCTGACCTCAGGTCTCTGACCTAGTCCTGTTGCTTGTACGCCGCCACGGCGCCGACCACGCCCGCCGCCACCAGTACGCCCGGGACAATGTCGCATGCGTCCACCGCCGGCTTGAACGCCCGCTTGCGTACCTCGCGACGGAGTGGGGCGAAGAGCGTCTCGCCCGCCTGCGTGACCCCACCGCAGATCACGACCACGTCGGGGTTGAAGATGTTGAGCAGGTTGGCGACGCCGGCCCCCAGGAAGCGCGACGTCTCGCGCACCACATCCAGCGCCACGTCGTCGCCGCGCTTCGCCGCCTCGTACACGGTGGCCGCCGTGATGCGGCTCGCGTCCCCGCCGGCCATCCGCACCATCAGGCAGTCTTCGCCGGTGAGCGCCTCGCGGGCCCGGTCCGCGATCGACGGCCCCGACGCGTAGGCCTCGAGGCAGCCGTAGTTGCCGCACTTGCAGCGCCGTCCGGTGATGTCGATCGTCGCGTGTCCGATCTCGCCGGCCACGTCCGACGAGCCGTGGTACAGGCGGCCCCCCAGGATCACGCCTCCGCCGATCCCGGTCCCGATGGTCATGCCGATCACGTTGCTGGCGCCCTGAGCGGCCCCCAGCCACCACTCGCCTAACGTGGCACAGTTGGCGTCATTGTCGAGGCGCACCGGCAGGCGCGCGCGCTCGGCGATCGCGTCGCGCAACGGGAAGTTCGTCCAGCCCAGGTTGGGCGTCGTGACCACGATGCCGCGCGCGCGGTCGAGCGGACCGGGCGCACCGACGCCGATGCCGATCATGTCGTCGCGGCGGGCGCCGGTCTGCGCGATGGTCTCGGCGATCACGGTGTCGATCATGCGGACGATTCGGTCGACCACGGCGTCGGCTCCCTGGTCCGGGCGCGTGGGCTCGGACCGGAGCGCGAGCACGTCACTCCCATCTTCCGCCAGCGCGCCGACGACGATGTTCGTGCCGCCGAGGTCGACGCCGACCAGGTACTTGCTGCGTGCAGGCATGTGTTGCGCTTCGGTGTGGACGTCCGGAGGGGGCGATTACGTCAGCAATTGCCTGACCACGAGGTAACCGCCAAGCGTCAGGATCAATAAAGCAAATCCCTGCTTGATGCGCACCTGTGGAACGCGTCGGTTCAGGCGGGTCCCGAGCACCGCACCGACCGCGGCAACCCCGGTAAAGCTGCCGACGAGCGCCCAGTCGATCGGGACCTCGCCGATGTAGCCCGCAAAACCGCTCAGCGCGTTGAGCGTGATGATGAGGAGCGAGCTCCCGACCGCCTCCCGCACCGGAACGCCGGCGAGATACACGAGGGCCGGGACGATCACGAACCCGCCTCCGGCCCCGATCAGCGCGGTCAGCGCGCCCACGCCGATCGCCTCCAGCCCGAGGATGGGCGTGAAGTGCGGCACGGCCCGCGGCTCGGCGGTGGCGGCACGCGCGGGGCGCAGCGAGTCGACCAGCATGACCACCGCCGCGGTGAACGCGAAGAGCGCGAACAGCGACAGCTGCAGGACGTCGGGGACGCGGTCCGACACCCGCGCCGTGAAGAAGGCCGCGACCATCGCCAGCGCCCCGAAGGGAAACCCGACGCGGAGGTTCACCGATCCCTGGCGCCAGTGTCCCAGGAAGCCGACGAAGGCGCTCATTCCGACGACGGCCAGGCTCATCGCGATGGCCGGCTTGGGATCGACGCGGAAGACGTAGAGGAAGATGGGGACGGCGAGGATCGATCCGCCGCCGCCGAGCAGCCCCAGCACGATACCGACGACGAAACCCAGCCCGAGGCCCAGGATCTCGTTAGGCATCATCCGGCGGCCAGGACCTGAAGCGCCCGGGACAGCACGTCGCGGTCGCCCAGCTCGCGCATGCATCGGTGATGGCCGAGGGGGCACGCCGGCGGCCCGTGCGGATGACACGGCCGGCAGCGGAGCAGCTCATGCCCGGTGGCCAGGGAGTGCGGCGCGAGCGGACCGAACCCGAACCCGGGTATCGTGGGCCCGTAGATCGTCAGCGTCCGCGTGCCCATCGCCGAGGCCAGGTGCTGGGGCAGCGAGTCGTTGGTCACGAGCAGCGCGGCGCGCCGGATCAGCTCCGCCGACGCCAGCAACGACAGCTGGCCGGTGGCGTCGATCGCGCCGGGGAGGGCGGACCGGATCGCCGCGGCCAGCTCGCGGTCGGCCGCTCCACCGATGATGATGATGCGTCCATGCGGTTCCAGCGCGGCGGCGAGGGAAGGGTACCCCGGCCAGCGCTTGGTCGCCC
>DAIUET010000030.1:0-6035 GCA_036845045.1 Gemmatimonadaceae bacterium
GAGAACGACGTCGAGCTGTTCGGCGACGCGGTCGATGTTCCCGGCGTCCATGCATTGCGGAACTGATTGATCAGCAGGTTCTCATCACCCTGGTTCAGATTGATCCCCTGCAGGTTTCCCAACGATCGGATGAGGGACGGGAGGTCGCGTCTGGCGCCGACGCTCGCGACTCGCTCGCCACCGACGGTGAAGGCCGAGAGCACATCGTTCCCGGTCGCGCCGGCGTTGTACCCGACGGTCATGGCCAGGCTGTACTGGCGAATGGCCGGGAACTCGCGCGTCTTGATCTCCACCTGCGCACCGCTGAAATCGCCCTGCTGATCCGGCGTGAACGTCTTGGCCGTCGAGATAGCCTCGATGAGACTCGAAGGAAACAGATCGAGGGGCACGGTGCGCTTTTCGGGCTCGGGACTTGGTACGCGCGTGCCATTGAGTTGAGTCGTCGTGTACCGCTCGCCGAGCCCGCGAACGAAGAGCGTTCCGCCGCGTTGCACGGTCACGCCGCTCACGCGCTGGGCGGCCTGCGCCGCGTCACTGTCCGGGCTTTTCGAGATCTGCTCGACCGTTACGGCGCTCACGATGCCGGTAGCGGTTCTCTGTGCGTTGAGTGCTTCGGCCGTACTGCCGCGCTGAGCGTCCGCCGTTACCACAGACGCCGCCAGCATCGCGGCCGCGGCGTTGAGCGTGACGTCCAGTTCGAGGCTTCTGCCGGCGACGAGCATGATCCCCGTGACGGTCTTGGGCGAATATCCGATCAGCCTGACATGCAGCGTCACGGTGCCCGCGGGCACCCGCGAGATCGCGTAGCGCCCGTCGACTCCTGAGACAGTGCCAAGCCGGCTCCCCACGACCTGGATTGCGACATGGGCGATGCCCTGGCCGCTTTGCGCATCGACGACCCGCCCAACGATCCGGCCGGTGGGTGCCGGGTCCTGGGCACGCACGGGCATGACAAACGTCAGGAGTAACAGCCCAAGTAACTGGAAGCGATTCATTGGTGGGTCGAAGAAGTGGAGTCACGGCGCTCACGCATGTCACGGAACGCATGAACCCTGCTTCGGCCCCGTCTCGAGAGTCGCACGGACTTGCAACGAATCGGTCACGGGGAGGTTCCTGGATGATGAGCGCGTCGAGGCCGACTGCGTCTCCAGGCTGCCGTTGTTTTCTCACACCCCTTCCCGGGGCGAGTCACGTTCAGGTCGTGACTCTTCAGGCCCGCCCGTCAGCAGGGACCACGCGCTGCGGGAACCAGGCCTCGATGGTCGTCCCGCGGTCGAGCTGACTCGTCGCGGTCGCCCGTCCACCGTGAGCCTCTACGAGGTGCTTCACGATCGCGAGGCCGAGGCCCGTACCGCCCTCTTCACGCGACCGTGCGGTATCGGCGCGGTAGAAGCGTTCGAAGATCCTCGCCAGGTGCTCGGCACGGATGCCGGCGCCGGTGTCCTGTACTCCCAGCGTCACGCCGCCATCGGAGCGCCGCGCCCGGACGACGATGTCGCCCGCCGATGTGTGCCGGACCGCATTGTCGACCAGGTTCGTGAGGACCTGCCTCAACGCGGTCGGATCGGCATCCACCACCAGGCCTCGGGGCTCCACGTCAACACGCAGCGCAATGCCCTTCGCCGCGCTCCGGGCCTTCACCGCCGCCAGCACGTCCGTCGCCAGCGCCTCGATATCGACCGCCGCAGGATTCGGGGTCCAGCCGCCGGACTCGATCCGCGACAGGTCGAGCAGGTCGTCGACGATGCGCTGCATCCGGCGCGTGTTGGTCAGGATCGCCGACGCGAACTGCCGCCGCTGCCCGGGGTCCAGCGACTCGTCGCCTAACGTCTCGGCGAACCCTCCGACGACCGTCAGCGGCGTCTTCAGCTCGTGCGACACGTTGGCCACGAAGTCGCTGCGGACCGTTTCGAGGCGCCGGAGCGGGGTGAGGTCGAACAGGGCCAGGACAGCGCCGCCCGATGCGAGCGGCCGCGCGGTCAGGGTGATCGTGCGGCCCGCCAGGTGAAGTTCCAGGCCGTCGATGGCCTCCCCCGCAATGGAGTCCGCGATCGCCGCCCGCAGCGCACGCTCGCGCGGCAACCGATCGGCGGGGAAGGGCACCAGATCGCGGACACCAAGCAGCCGTCGGGCCTCCGCATTGACGTGCACCACCTGCTGCCGCGCGTCGAGCGCGACCGCCCCTTCATTGAGCGATTCCATCAGCGCCCGGAGAAGGGCGTCGTCGGCTTCGAGTGCCCGGAGGCGCGTGCTGAGCTGTTCGGCGAGCTGGTGGAAAGCCGTCGCCAGTTCGCCGACCTCGCCCCCGACGTTCAGTCCGGGGCGGCGCTCCAGATCACCCGCCGCGATGGCTTTGGCATCGTCGCGGAGTTCCAGCACGGGACGTGTGACCGATCGCGCAACCACGACCGACAGCAGCAACGCCAGGAGCGTCGCGCCGGTTGCAACGACGAGCACGTCACGCTGCAACCGATCGACGATGAGCTCCTGGGCGGTGGTCGGCAGCGAGACACGGGTCACGCCAAGCCTCGAGCGAACGGCCGCGTACATCTCCTCGTCGCCGGCCGATGGACTCGGTCGGATGGAAAAGCCGCTGTCGCCGCTGGTGGCCGCGCTGATCTCCGGCCGGGCGGCGTGATTCTCGAGCCGGGCGAGCGCAGGCCCATCGAACTCGGAGTCACCGACCACCCTGCCGTCCGGCGCCACGAGTGTCACCCGATGCGACAAGGCGGCGCCTGCAGCATCAGCAAGGGAATCAGGGTCGACGCCTTCGACCCACTGCAAACCGACCAGCCGTGCCTCCCGCAGAAGTTCCGTCGCCGTTGCATCGCGGAGTCTGTTGCGGAGTCGCCAGTCGAGGCTCCCGACAGTCAGGACGACAAAGACTCCACCAACGAGCAGCGAACCTACGATCAGGCGTTGGGTGAGGCTCAAGCGCTACGCGATTGGGCGGCTCGCAGGCGGTATCCGAATCCGCGGACGGTCTCGATCAGCTCTCCCGCCGCCCCAAGCTTAGTGCGAAGGCGCTGCACGTGCATGTCCACCGTGCGCGTCTGGATGTCCGGCGCCGCGTCCCAGACGGTTTCGAGCAGATGCGCGCGCGACTGGACGCGGCCGCGGCGTTCGGCCAGCGTGAGCAGCAGCTTGAACTCGGTCGGCGTGAGTTCGAGGTCGGCGCCATCCACGGTGACCCGGTGCGCCGAGCGGTCGATGAGGATCGGGCCGATGCGCACCACGTCGGGGAGTCCCGACTGGGCCTGCGCCATCCGGCGGAGGATGTTCCGGACGCGCAGCACCAGCTCCTGCGGGGAGAAGGGCTTGGTGAGGTAGTCGTCCGCGCCTGACGAGAGCCCCTTGATGCGATCCGGTTCCTCGCGACGCGCCGTCAGCAGCAGGACGCCGATATCCTGCCCCGCATCGCTGGATCGGAGCTCGTCGAGGACTTCCAGTCCTGACATGCCCGGCAGCATCAGGTCGAGCACGACCAGTGCCGGCCGATCCTGCTGTGCCATCCGCAGCGCGTCGGCGCCGTTGCTGGCGGTCGAGATCCTGAAGCCGGCCTTCGCCAGGTGATAGACGACGAGGGCAACGATATCGGGCTCGTCGTCGACGACAAGGATGCGTTCGCCGCCGCTGGCGCCGTTCTGCGTCACGCGCGCCGCGCCTCGAGCCGCCGCTGGATGGTGGTCACGATCATTTCGATGGCGACGGCATTCTGTCCCCCGCGCGGCAGGATGATGTCGGCGTAGCGCTTGGCAGGCTCCACGAACTGCTGGTGCATCGGGCGGACTGTCGTGAGGTACTGGTGCAGGATCTCTTCCAGCGGCCTGTCGCGCTCGGACATGTCGCGCTGGATACGTCGCACCAGCCGGATGTCCGCGTCGGCATCGACAAAGACCTTCACATCGAACAGCGCTCTGATCCGCTCGTCGGCGAAGAGCAGGATTCCGTCCACCACAACCACGTCCGCCGGGGTGATGCGTTCGGTGCGGCCGCTTCGTACGTGATTGGCAAAGTCGTACTCCGGCTTCTCGATCGGCTCCCCTCGGGCCAGGGCCTGCAGGTGCGACGCGAACAGGTCGAGATCGAATGCCTCCGGATGGTCCCAGTTCACCTTCCGGCGACGATCCATCGGAAGGTGCGAGTAATCCCGGTAGTAGCCGTCCATGTCAAGGAAGGCGACCGAGGCGTCAGGGAGCGCTTCGGCGATCTTCCGCGCCACGGTGGTCTTCCCCGATCCGGTGCCGCCGGCGATGCCGATGATGAGCGGCTTCACAGACGGGTGCCGTAAGAGTTCACTCGCCGGGGACGATGCGTCTGCCGCGAATCAAATAGAAGCGCGCCTGTTGTCACGTTATTGTATCGTTCGCGGCGACGGCGGTCGGGGGGACGGGGGACCGGAGAAACCTCTCTCGTGCAGTACCACTGAGCGGATTCCTGAAGGTCGGCACTTCGCAAGAGGCCGTCAATCAAGGCTTTCCTCCACCCGCGCTCGCCTTAAGATCACGCATTCTGACGCCAGCCATCCTCCATCCGGCCTCTGCCCCCGCAAGGTAAGTGCGTCCCCTCGGAAGGATCCTGACTGTCCTGCTGGCGGCCACCGCGTGTGGGCGCGGCGGTGCGGTCTTGCCCGCTCCCGTGCCGATGGGTGCCAGTCCCCACCTTGCGTCGGGAAGATGGGTGAGGATCCTGGCCACGAACGACTTCCACGGGGCGCTGGAACCGCGACGAGACTCGCGCGGCGTGTTGCGCGGCGGCGCCGCCACGCTCGCCGCCGAAATCGCCCGGGCCCGCGCGGAATGCCGTGCACCAGGGTGCGTGTCCCTGCTCCTGGACGGCGGCGACCAGTTCCAGGGCACCCCCGCGTCCAACCTGGGCTACGGGCGCCCGGTCGTGACGCTCTTCAACCGGCTGGGGCGCGTCGCATCGGCGTTAGGCAACCACGAGTTCGACTGGGGACAGGACACCCTGCGCGCGCGGATGCGTGAGGCGCGATACCCGATCCTCGGCGCCAACGTGACCGATACGACGGGGAAGGACGTGGCGTGGATCCCTGATGACACCCTCGTGTCGGCCGGCGGGGTTCGCGTCGGGATCGTCGGCTTCGCCACCGTCGAAACGCCGAGGACGACCAAGCCGTCGAACGTTTCCGACCTGCGCTTTGTGGACCCGGTTCCGGTGGTGAACCGGAGCGCCAGGGCGCTGCGCGGGCGCGGCGCCCAGCTGGTGGTGGTCATTGCGCATGCCGGCGGGTTCTGCTCGCAGACCCCGACGCCCAGTTGCGACGGTGAGATTTTCGAGCTGGCGCGTGGCCTCACCGAGCGCGTCGACGCCATCGTGGCCGGACACACGCACGCACCGGTGACCACCGTCGCCAACGGCATTCCCGTCGTGCAGGCGCGGTCCCACGGGTCCGCGTTAGGCATCATCGACGTCTCGCTCGATGGAGTGGCGCCGGTCGTCACGCTGCGCGACGTCCTGCCGGACGCCATCGACCCCGATCCGAGGGTCGATTCGCTGGTCCGCGCCGTGGTGGAGCCGCTCCGGGCCCTCGTGGACCGCCCCATCGCGACGGTTTCCGAGCGGATGGCTGACCTCGCGCTGGGCAACTTCATGGCCGACGCCTATCGCGATGCCGGCGGCGGAGACGTCGCTGTCATGAATCGCGGCGGCGTCCGGGCGGCGCTCGACAGCGGGACGGTGACGTACGGAGAGCTGTTCGAGCTCGCCCCATTCGGGAACATGCTGGTCCGCCTGACGCTGACAGGCGCCGGACTCCGTGCCTGGCTCGAGAAGGCCGTGGGGCAGCCGCAACTGCGGGCCCGGCTGAGCGGCGTCGTCGTCACGTACGACAGTACGCGCGCGCCGGGGAGCCGGGTCCTCAGTGTGGTGATGGGCGATGGTCGGCCGCTGGCGGATACCGCAACGTACCGCTTCGTCTACAGCGACTTCCTGAACCTGAACGGCGACGGCCTGCAGGCGACCGAGGGCATCCAGCGCGTCGAGGAGCTGGGGATCGTCGACATCGACGCGCT